>JAEUMA010000351.1 GCA_016793565.1 Rhizobiaceae bacterium | reverse complement strand
TCGCCATGGAAAAGGCATCGTGGCGAACCGGGCTCGGCGAGGGCGACTCCAAAAACTCCGCCGCGACGCGCCGCCGCCAATTCCCTGCCCGCCGGGCGCAAAAAAAGCCGCGCCGGTTGAAACCAGCGCGGCGATGAAAATTCAGCCCACCGGAGGCAATAGCCTCCACGGCGGAAGACCAGCAACGAAACCGGGACACTCAGGGCGCCGGTGGGGACGGCACGTCGCCGCTGCCCTGCAGCTTGCCGAGATCGAGCTTCTTCAACTGCTGCTTGAGGATCTTGCCGGACTTGAACTTCACGACAGCCCGCTGGGGGATGACGACCTCCGCCTCGGGTTTGTTCGGGTTGCGGCCGATGCGCTGCTTGCGCACCTGCACCTCGAGCACCCCGAAATTGCGCAACTCGACATTGCGCCCGTTCGCCAGCGCCTTCTGGATGATATCGAGCGTTTGTTGCACGGTATCAACGATCTGTTTCTGCGGGAAGCCGGACTTCCGGTAAATCTCCAGTACGATTTCGCGTTTGGTCAGGTTGGACATAGGGATTTCCTCGTTTGGTGGAACCGTGAATCTGAAACGGGATAAATTATTTGCGCACTTCACATTGCGTCAACTGTTATGACCAGTTTGCGTTACGCACGTTCCTCCTAAGTTAAATTACGTAAGCCATGCCCGACCCGATCGCGGTCAATTCGATGTTTGGCCGCATTGCGCGCCGTTACGATCTTGCCAACTTGTTGCTGGCAGGAGGGATCGATTCATGGTGGCGCGCCGGCCTGGTCCGGGCCGTCCGGCGGCAACAACCCCGCGACGTGCTGGATCTCGCCACCGGCAGCGGCGACGTGGCGTTCGCGCTGGCAAAAAAACTCGGCCCCGCGACCCCGATTCTGGGCATGGATTTCTGCCAGCCGATGCTCGATCAGGCGGAGGCGAAGCGACAGGCGGCCGGCGCCGATCGATTTCGCCACGTGCGTTTCCAGCCGGGCGACGGCCTGGCGCTGCCGCTGCCGGAGGCGAGCTTCGACACGGTGACCATTTCCTTCGGGCTGCGCAACCTCGCGGACCGCGCGCGCGGGCTGCGGGAAATGCACCGGGTGCTGCGGCCGGGCGGACATCTTTTCGTGCTCGAGTTCTCGCAGCCCGCCGCCTGGTTCCGTCCGCTCTATTATTTCTATCTTCGCCGGATCCTGCCCCGGCTCGCCGGCTGGATCACCGGCGATCGCGAGGCCTACGAATACCTGAACCGGACGATCGCGGAGTTCCCGGACCGCGCGGGGCTGGCGCATGAAATTTCAACCGCCGGCTTCGCTGCCGTCAGCGCCCGGCCGATGACGCTGGGCATCGTCGCCCTGCATCAGGGCCGGCGTTGATCGTCCCGCCGCGACGCGGCCTTCCGCCGCAAACTCCACGCGGATGCCGTCCGGTCAACTGAAGGACTTGCCGCACCCGCAGGTGCTTTGTGCGTTAGGATTGCGAATCTCGAAACCCTTCCCCTGCAGCCCGTCGTCGAAATCGATCGAGCAGCCGTTCAGGTAGGCGAGGCTGGTCGGGTCGATGATCAGCGACACGCCTTCGCTCTCGAGCTGCGTGTCCTCGGGTTTCACTTCGTCGAAGGACATGCCGTATTGAAAACCGGAGCAGCCCCCGGATTCGACGAGCACGCGCAGCCGCTTTTCGGGCGCGTTGAGTTCCGCGTGCATCGAACGGACCTGACGGGCGGCGCGGGGCGTGAGCGAGATCATGCGAGGAGCAAGCTAGATCTCGTAAACGCTCTGTCAATCGAGGCACAGCAAATTTCACGCCGGGTTCCGATTGCGCTCTTGCAAGCGATGCGCGCCGGCATTTTTCTCTGCGCCACGTGGCGGCGATCAAACACATCTTCAACGAAATCCACTACGAGATGACTCGGAAGATCGCCGACGGCGGCATGGGCGTCGTTTACGAAGCCCAGCAGCTCGGCTCCGGCAATTTCCGGAAGGTCGTCGCCGTGAAGCTGATTCGCGAAGAGTATTCCGCGATCGAGGAATTCCAGAAAAACTTCATCGGCGAGGCCCGCCTGGTGGCGGACTTGATCCACACGAACATC
>JAEUMA010000326.1 GCA_016793565.1 Rhizobiaceae bacterium | reverse complement strand
CCTCGCCCCTGCCCGAGACCGCGTGGATGCCCAGCACATGGTCTCGCGCGGCACCCGCCTTGAGCCGCCTCGGTCCGGCAAGGTTTGCCGCAAGCACACCGCCGATAGTACCCCGCCCCGCCGGCTCCCCGAGCAGCGGACCGTAGTCGATCGGTTCGAAGGCAAGTTCCTGCCTGCGCGTCGCCAGCTCGGCCTCGATCTCGGCCACCGGCGTGCCGGCGCGGGCGGAGAGGATCAGTTCTTCCGGTTCGTAGAGCGTTATTCCGGTGAAGCGCGACAGGTCCAGCGTGTGCTCGGCCTGCGGCGGACGACCGATGGACCGCTTGGAGCCCTGGCCGACGATCTCCAGCGGCACGCTTTCCGCCGCGGCCCATTGGACCGCTGCGAGCACGTCAGCCGCTGAGTTAGGCGCTAGGGTTGTCATTGGGACGGGGCCCCGGTTCCTCTCCCCCGCAAAGCGGTGGAGAGGTGCCGAGCCTGAGCTTGTCGCAGGCGAGGCGGAGAGGGGGTGTTCAAGGATTGGACCTACAGGTGTTCGATGATCGAAGAAAGCGAAGGTCGGGCGCCACCATCTCCTCAAGGCGACCGTCCAGCGCGGCGAGAATCGTTTCACACACTGACGCTGTATGCTTCAGGGCGTGATGACTCCAGACCCGCAACGCCGAGCAACCTCTTGCACGCATAAACTCATCACGCCGTCGATCGTAATCCGATTCCGAGTGCTGGCTTCCGTCGAGCTCAACTACCAACCGCCTGCTCCGGCACATGAAATCGGCAAAATACGGTCCCACCGGCACCTGCCGCACAAACTTGTAGCCTCCCAGCCTAGCGGCCTTCAGCTCATTCCAAATCACTGCTTCGGCCATGTTGTCGCCCAGCCTGAGTTCGCGAGCGCGAGCGATCCTATTGGGCGAACGCCGGCTGGGCTGATCGGGCCCCCTCTCCGGCGCGGGCTTTGCCCGCGCCACCTCTCCCCAGTTGTGCGGGGGCGAGGAACCAAATTGATCCGTCGACATCTCAGAACCTCGGAATGTCGGGAAACGGAAGCTTGCCGGCATGCACATGCATGCGGCCAAGTTCCGCGCAGCGGCGCAGTTGCGGAAAGACCTTTCCCGGGTTGAGCAGATGATTGGGGTCGAAGGCGCATTTCACCCGCATCTGCTGATCGAGGTCGGCCTCAGAGAACATTTCCGGCATCAGGTCGCGCTTCTCCACGCCAACCCCGTGCTCGCCGGTGAGCACGCCACCCACCTTGACGCACAGCCGAAGGATGTCGGCGCCGAAATCCTCCGCGCGCGCGAGTTCTCCCGGTACATTGGCGTCATAGAGGATCAGCGGATGGAGGTTGCCGTCGCCGGCATGGAAAACATTGGCGACCCGCAGCCCGTATTTGTCCGAAAGCTCCCTCATGCCGGCCAGCACGCGCGGCAGTTCCTTCTTCGGAATGGTTCCGTCCATGCACAGATAGTCCGGCGAAATGCGGCCGACCGCCGGAAACGCCGCCTTGCGTCCCGCCCAGAAGGCCATGCGCTCGTCTTCCGACTGCGATATGCGGCAGGTTGTGGAGCCGTTCGCGACAGCGATCTTTTCGACCTCGCCGATCAGATGATCCACCTCGACCGCCGGCCCGTCGAGCTCCACGATCAGCAGCGCCTCGACGTCGAGCGGATAGCCGACGCGCACGAAATCCTCGGCAGCGAGGATCGCCGGCCGGTCCATCATCTCCATGCCGCCGGGGATGATGCCCGCGCCGATGACGTCCGCGACGCATTGGCCGGCAGCCTCGCTTGACGGGAAGCCGATCAGCAATGCGCGTGCCGTGTCGGGCTTCTTCAGGATGCGCACGGTGACCTCGGTGACCACGCCGAGAAGCCCCTCCGACCCGGTCATGACGCCGAGCAGATCATAGCCCTCGCTGTCCAGATGCTTGCCGCCCAGCCGCACCACCTCGCCGTCCATCAGCACCATTTCGATGCCCAGCACGTTGTTGGCGGTGAGTCCGTATTTCAGGCAGTGTACGCCGCCGGAATTCTCCGCCACGTTGCCGCCGATAGAGCAGGCGATCTGCGAGGATGGATCGGGGGCATAGTAGAACCCCTCCTCCTCGACGGCACGGGTGATGCCGAGATTGGTAACGCCGGGCTGCGCCACCACCACCCGGTTCGGAAAGTCGATTTCGAGGATGCGGTTGAACCGGCTCATCACCAGGAGCACGGCGTCCTCCAGCGGCAACGCGCCGCCCGAAAGCGACGTGCCCGAGCCGCGCGGCACCACCTTGATGTTGCGCTGGTTGCAGTATTTCAGGATGCGCGCGACCTGAGCCGTGGTCTCCGGCAGCACCACGATCAGCGGCAGCTGCCGGTAGGCCGTCAGCGCATCCGTCTCGAAGGCGCGCATCCCGTTGGGCGCTTCGACCACGCCCTCGCCCGGCACGATGACGCGCATATCGGCGACGATCTCGGCGCGTCGCGCGAGCGTTTCGCTGTCGGGCGGAGGCATCGTCAGACCGGCCATGACACGATCCCGGTGGCTACTGGTCAAAAGCCTTTACCAGTTGTCCGCCGCGCGTGCAAACCCGTCGCGAATTCAGCAGCCTAACCGTGCGTGCGCTCGTCATGCAGGCGGCGTATGCGCCTGACGCCCCACCATACGCACAGGATGGCAAGCGGAACGGACGCGGCGGTCACGTACTCCGGCTTGACGTGACCGTCAGCCGGTATCAGCCCCTTTGCCAGATAGCCGACCAGGCCGACGACGTAATAGGACACCGCGGCCACAGACAGGCCTTCGACAGTCTGCTGCAGCCGCAGTTGCAGCCGCGCCCGATTGTTCATCGAGGCCAGCAGATCGCGGTTCTGTCGTTCGACCTCGACATCCACCCACGTGCGCAGCAAGGTGGCCGCACGGCTCAGCTTCTCCGAAAGGCTTGCCTGCCGCTCTTCCACCGAACGGCAAGTTCGCATCGCCGGCGCCACGCGGCGCTGTAGAAAGCCGCTCCAAGTGTCGTAGCCGGGAACGGGCTCCTCATCGAGCGCCAGCAGCCGCTCCTGGACTATCCCGTCATAGGCGCGGCTTGCGCCGAACCGGTAGAGGCTTGATGCCGCGTCGGCTTCCAGCCGCGCCGCGAGATCGGTGAGTTCGGCCAGAAGCTTCTCGCTGCCGCGCTCGCCGCGGGTCTTCATCTCTTCGGTCAGGACCGCAAGGCGGTCCTCGATGCCGCGGACCTTCACCGAAAGCGCTTGTGCCAGCGGCAGACCGAGCATCGCGAGCGTGCGGTAGGTCTCGATCTCGATCAACTGCTGGGCCAGCATCCCGGTGCGTGCGGGAGACAGGCTGCGATCTAGCACCAGCATGCGCGTCAGACCGTCGCCGTCCTGCCGAAAATCGGTGACGATGGCCGCGGCCCCGCCCTGAACGAGCGAATAGCACAGGCTGCCTGGGTCGAAGGCCGCGATCAGCCGCTCGTTCTGCTGCGTCCACCGGCGGATCTCCAAGCGTACGCCTGCCATCACCGGACCAGGAGGGCTGAAACCGTTGCCGAAAGGAGAATCCTCGGCCTCTCCGCGTTCGCGGGCCTCCAGCGTGCCTTCCCAAAGGTAGGTCGAAAACTCCGTATGCCGCTCCCAGCGGATGGAACCGTGCCCCCAGCGCATGGTGTGGTGGCGCGCCTGCGGATCGGGCGGCGCGATGCCCAGCCTGCGTGAGAAGTCGGCCAGGACGGCGTGGTCGAAGCCCGAACTTGGCTCGGTGATGAAGGCGAGCTGAACCAGAATGCGCGGCTTTTCGATCAGCGGATAGGGTCGTGCATGCACCTCCCCCAGCGCGGCCGGCCGGCTTGGATGGGCGGGAAAACCGAGCACGCTGCCCGCCGGATTCGACCAGAACTCACCTTTCGAAGCCTCGCCTGCCACGGTGCGCTCCAGCGTGTTTGCGGCCTACGTTCGTCTACGGCCAAACAGGCGGCCTATGCAATTGCCATGATGACGCAAGGACATGCCGCACATTGATCCCAGACTGCTAGCCACTGGATAAGTTTATTGACCAGTGCTGCCGGTCGCCATATGGTCGCCATCAGCACGTTAGGAAGCTCGGCTTGAGCGAACTTTTCTCCAGGATCGCACATTCGCGCACCGCCGACGAGGTGGTGGCGCAGGTGGAGGCGCTCGTCCTCGAAGGCGTGTTGCGCGTCGGCGACCGCCTGCCGGGCGAGCGCGAACTGTCGCGCCAGTTCGACGTATCCCGGCCAATCCTTCGCGACGCGCTGAAGCAGCTCGAGACGCGCGGACTGCTGGCCACCCGCCATGGCGGCGGCACCTACGTGGCGGACGTGATCGGGCAGGTCTTCGCCCGTCCGGTCGTCGAACTCATCGCGGCCAACGCCAAGGCCAATGCCGACTATTTCGAATTCCGCCGTGACATGGAGGCGCTGGCCGCCGACTATGCCGCTCGACGCGCAACGGCCGACGACAAGTCGCTGCTGGCCGGTATCATGGGCCGGATGGAGGCGGCGCATGAATCCTGCGACTTCGACGAGGAAGCCTCGATCGACGTCGAGTTCCATAGCGCGATCAGCGAGTGCGCGCACAATATCGTGCTGCTGCATACGCTGCGCTCCTGCTACCGGCTTCTTTCGGAAGGGGTCTTCGCCAACCGCCGGCTGGTGTTCGACCTGCCGGGCGCCCGCGAGGCGCTTCTGGCACAGCACCGCGCCATCTTCGATGCGATCATCCTCGGAGACGCCACAGCGGCGCGCAATGCCGCTGCCGACCACATCGCCTTCGTGGAGCAGCAAGCGCATGCCG
>JAEUMA010000275.1 GCA_016793565.1 Rhizobiaceae bacterium | reverse complement strand
CTGATGCAGGCCGCGAGTCCGCACCTCGCCAAGGCGAAGGGAGCCATCGTCAATTTCGGATCGATCTCCGCGCGCGTCGCGCAGGTCGGCCGCTGGGTCTATCCGGTTTCGAAGGCGGCCCTGCTGCAGCTCACCCGCAACCAGGCGCTGGACCTGGCGCCCGACGGCATCAGGGTCAACGCGGTTTCCCCGGGCTGGACCTGGAGCAACATCATGAAGCAGCTCAGCAACGACAACAGGCCGAAGACCGACAAAGTCGCTGCGCCGTTTCATCTGCTAGGCCGCACCGGCGATCCGTCGGAAGTCGCGGAGGCGGTGGCGTTCCTGCTTTCGGATGCGGCCAGCTTCATCACCGGCACCGATATCAGGGTCGACGGCGGTTACACGGCCATGGGGCCCGAACGCATCGATCCGGCAATCCCGCTGCTGATGGAATAACTTGTTCACAGGAGGCATCGATGACAGGCACACGCAAGATCACGATTCTGGGCGGCGGACAGGCCGGTTTGCAGTTGGCCTGTGGCCTGCTGCAGAACGGCTTCGACGTCACCGTCATTCAAAACCGGACAAAGGACGACATCCGCAACGGCAAGGTGATGTCGAGCCAGTGCATGTTCGACGCGGCTCTGCAGAACGAGCGCGATGTCGGCCTGAACTTCTGGGAAAAGGAATGCCCGACGGTCGATTCGATCAACTTCGTCGTCCCTTCGCCAGAGGTGCCGGGAGAGAAGGCGCTCGAATGGAACGGCAAGCTGGAACGTCCGGCGATGAGCGTCGACCAGCGCGTGAAGATTCCCGTGTGGATGGACGAGTTCGAGCGCCGTGGCGGCAAGCTGCGCATCGTCGATGCAGGCATCGCGGAGCTCGAAGAGGCCGCTGCCAGCTCGGACCTGACGATCGTAGCGGCAGGGAAGGGCGACATCGCCAAGTTGTTCGAACGCGATGCCGAAAAGTCTCCTTTCGACAAGCCTCAGCGCGCGCTTGCCCTGACCTATGTGCACGGTATGAAGCCTCGGCCGGATCATTCCGCCGTCAACTTCAACCTCATTCCGACGGTTGGAGAGTATTTCGTGTTTCCAGCGCTCACCAATTCGGGGGCGTGCGACATCATGGTGTTCGAGGGCATTCCGGGCGGTCCGATGGACTGCTGGAAGGACGTGACAAGCCCGGCGGAGCATCTTGCGCGTTCGAAGTGGATACTCGACACGTTCCTGCCCTGGGAGGCGGACCGTTGCCGGTCCGTCGAACTGACCGATGCCAATGGCATTCTCGCCGGCGCCTTCCCCCCCACCGTACGCAAGCCGGTCGGCAAGCTGCCGTCGGGCAAGATCGTTCTTGGCCTGGCCGACGCTGTTTGCCTCAACGATCCGATCACCGGCCAGGGCTCGAACAACGCTTCCAAAGCGGCACAGGCCTATCTGGATGCCATTCTCGCGCAGGGCGACAAGCCGTTCGATGCCGCCTTCATGCAGGCCGCGTTCGATCGCTATTGGGCCTATGCGCAATTCGTCGTCGGGTGGACCAACGCGTTGCTGCAGCCGCCTCCGCCGCATGTGCTGAACATCATGGGCTCGGCACAGGCGTTCCCGGCGCTGGCCAAACGTATCGCCAACGGGTTCGACAATCCGCCTGATCTTTTCCCGTGGTTCGCCGTTCCGGAAGAGGCCGAGCGCTATCTCGGAAGACTGGCCAGTGGTGCGGTAGAGGCCCAGGTCGCCTGAACGGGCGGCAGGAACGCCCGATACGCATCCCGCGCCAGCGCCACCTGGCGCGGGAACTGACGGCGGTCCCGGCACAAAGCGGCCCGAATCGGACCGTGGTCGGTCCGGATCGAACCTTGGCCCGATTGCCAACGTGCCGGATTTCTACGATGCATCGGCATGGACAAATCGATCCTGTCCGATCGGAAGGCACGGATAGCGGCCGGGCTAGGCAGGCTCGGGCTGACGCGCCAGTTCGTGCTCGCCGGCAGCGTGGTCGCCATCGTCGCGATGCTGGTCGTCGGCTTTTGGGCCTCTGACCGGATCGCGCGCGACGCAACCGAAAGTGCCGCGGCCGCCACTGCGCTCTACATGGACAGCTTCATCGCTCCGCTGGCGCAGGAACTGGCGGAGCAGGACACCCTCTCGATCGGGCCGATCAGGGCGCTCGACGAACTGCTCGCGGGCTCGGGGCTGAAGGATCGCGTCGTATCGATCAAGATCTGGAAGAAGGACGGCGGCGTCGCCTACGCCCGCGACCTCGAACTCATGGGCAAGCGGTTTCCGCCGTCCGAAAATCTGGTCGCGGCCTTCGGCGGAGCCACGGTGGCGGAACTCGATCGCCTGGATGATCCCGAAAGCGCCGACGAGGCGGCGGCCGGCATTCCGCTTCTGGAGATCTACAGCCCAGTGCGGGCGGCATGGACTGGCGACATCATAGCCGTGGCTGAGTTCTACGAGGACGCCTCGCCGCTGGTCGCCCAGATCGAGCACGCCCGGATTCAGGGATGGCTGGTCACGGCGCTCGTCACCATGCTGATCGGCGTTACGCTGATCGGCATCGTGCATCGCGGCAGTCGCCTGATCGAAGCGCAGCGCAAGGAACTCGCCGGGCGCCTGGTGGAGAGCGAGCGCATGACACGCCAGAACCAGGAACTGCGGCTGCGTGCGGAGCAGACGACCCGCCGGATCGCCGAGATCAACGAACTGAACCTGCGGCGCATCGGTGCCGATCTTCACGACGGCGCCGCCCAGCAGATCGGCTTCGCGGCGCTTCGGCTCGATGCGGTGCGTGGCGGACGCGCGCGAGACACGCAAGAGGCACTGAGTGAGATCGCCGAAGCGCTGCGCACGGCGATGGAGGAGATCCGGCAGATCTCGCGCGGCCTCACGCTGCCGGAACTGGACAGCCTGTCTCTAGACGCGTGTATCGACCGGGCTATTCGCGCGCATGAAAAGCGGACCGGCACCAGCGTCGACGCAGCCGTCGACGTCGGCGAGTCGACCGCGTCGGGGCTGGTGAAGGTCTGTGTCTACCGCTTCGTGCAGGAAGGCCTCAACAACGCGTTCCGGCATGGCCAGGCGCTGGATCAGGCCGTGGCTGCCAGGATTTCCGGCGATCGCCTGGTCATCCAAGTCACGAACCGTGCGCCCGAAAACTCCGACGAGGAGCGTTCCGGAGGGCTCGGCCTTTCCGGTTTGCGCGAGCGCGTCGAAGGCCTCGGCGGAGACCTGACGTTCCGTCTGAACGAGGGCGGCCAATCAATTCTCTCGATGGAAATCGACCTACCCGCGGAGGCCGCAGATGAGTGAATTCGTCAGCATCGTCGTCGTGGACGATCATCCGCTGTTTCGTTCCGGCGTCGTCGCTTCGCTGCGGGAGTTCGGCGACATGCAGGTGGTGGGTGAGGGCGCTTCCGCGGACGACGCCGCGCGGCTGGTGCGCGAACTGTCGCCCGATGTCGCCCTGCTGGACATCTCCATGCCTGGAGACGGTCTTGCGGCCGCGGCGGCGATCCGATCCGAGCGATCGGCCACGAAGGTCGTCATGCTCACCGTTTCCGAGGACGATGACGATGTGCTGAAGGCCCTGGACGCGGGAGCCTCCGGCTACGCGCTGAAAGGCATAGTCGGAGACGAACTGGTCAGGATCATCCGCGCGGTCGCCACCGGCGCGACCTATGTTGCCCCGACGCTCGGGGGCAGGCTTCTGCTCAACGCACGTACCGGCTCGGCGTCACGCGAGCGCAACCCGTTCGAAGTTCTGACAGCCCGCGAAATGCAGATCGCCAGCCTGCTCACCGACGGGCTGAGCAACAAGGAGATCGGTCGGGTGCTGAACCTCCAGGAAAAGACGGTGAAGCACCACATGACCCAGATTCTGCAGAAGCTGCAGGTTCGGAACCGGGTCGAGGCGGCCATGCTCGCCCGTGACCATCTCAGCCCCGGCGCGGCGAAAACGCGGGCCGCTCAGGGTTTTACCGACAGAAGCCGCTCGTAGTCGGAGGGTTTCGCCGGCCGGTCGATCACGCGCCGATTTTCCGCGTCGAACAGATTGTAGCGCTTGCCCTTGATGACCTCGCGCCATCCGTCGCGGTAGCGGACCTCGACGCGCGAGCCGTTGACGACCTTTTGCTCGACCTTGCCGTAGGTCGTCAGCGCCTTGAAATAGCGGCTGACGGCCTTGCCGCGATCCTTGCCGCCTCTCGAACCGCTGTCCTCACCATCCTTTCCGGCTTTCTCGTTCCCATCGTCGCCGGAGTCGTCGTCGCCGCCGGAATCGTCGCCGCCGCCACCCTTTCCGGAACTGTCGCCGCCGCCCGACTTTCCGCTTCCACCGGAACCGCTATCCGAACCGCCGCCGTCCGAATCTCCGCCCTTGCCGGAACCCGAGGCTGCGTGGGCGACGCCGCCGAGCCAGCAATCCAGGGCACTGTTTCCATGACCGCCGACGAGCGGAAGCAGGGCGAGCTGAATGACAATCGCAAGAAATGCCGGCCGACCCATCACCTTTGCCCTTGAACCGCTCCAGGCCGCCATCGTGGGATCGCAGTGCTTTACCTCAGCCTCGCCGCTTCGTCTTGGGACCAAAGTCCGACCATCTCCGAGTTCTGCAAAATCGTCCGCGCCGCTGAACCAGGAGTCCAACGGCGCGGCAGCGCGCATGTGCCTGCACGGTTATGTCGTGGCGAGGGCTAGTTATCGCCGCTTCCGCGATCCGGCGTACCGTCGTCGTCCGCGCGCGTCAGCAGGTCGATCAGCGTTTCGCCACGGCCCCGATCCGCCGTGCCGTCGTCGTCGCCGGATGCGGTCGTCCCCGGTGCGTCGCCAGGCCCCTGGTCGGGGGTGCCGTCGTCGTCGCCGGATGCGGTCGTTCCCGGTGCGTCCCCGGAGCCCTGGTCGGGGGTGCCGTCATCATCGCCGGATGCGGTCGTCCCCGGTGCGTCCCCGGGGCCTTGGTCGGGCGTTCCGTCGTCATCGCCGGACGAGGCGCCATGCCGGCCGCCGGACCTGTCGTCGCCGCCGCCATGCCGGCCACCGCCACGGCCGCTGTGATCGCTGTCGCCGCCGCGCCCGCGGCCTCCGTCCTTCGCCTCGGCCGCCTGGACGGCGATGGAGCCATTGTGCCGATCGATGTGCAGCGATAGCGCCGAAAAGACCGTTGCTGTGGCGAACGCAAGGGCCACGCCGCTGCGAAGTCTGCTGATGGATACCGGCATTTAACATCTCCTCGGTCGAACCATTCGACGACGAGAAGGATGCTCAGGTCCAACCGCCGTTTCCATCCGTCCGCGACCAATGCCGTCGCCCGTCGGACTTCCTCGCAGGCCGGTTCCGACCAAAGGCCGAGCTCGGAGGATCGATGCGTGGTGTGGCGGTGTCGGCTGTCCGGAGCCCGGACTTTCCGGGCTCGTTACTAGTGTTCCCAAGAGAGCAGGCAATGACACGCTGCATTTCGAGCGTCGGTGCAACCAGGTTCGGTAATACTTTGATTTGCGAGTGTTTTCAGCCAATCTTCAGTTCTGGCTGCTGGCGCGTGCCGAGCCTGGAGCGGGTCGACGACGAGGGTCATGTCGCCTATACTCCTGCGAATGCCGTAGCTGCGGCCATCCGGTCATGCGCGAACTGTCCGGCACGAGAAAAGGGAACTGCGGATGACCACTTTGAAGCAGCCGATCGTGGGAACAGAGGGCGCCGACATAGTCGGGCCGCGCAATCCCGACGTCGAAGCGCAGAATCCGGACATCCTCATTCCGCCCGTCACCGATCATGGCGGCCTCCCGAACCTGAAGTTTCCTTTCGCGATGGCGCACAACCGGCTGGAAGACGGCGGGTGGGCCCGCGAGGTTACCAGGCGCGAGATGGGCGCTCTGGAGGAGCTTGCCATCGTCAACATGCGCCTGCCGGCCGGCGTGGTGCGCGAGATGCACTGGCACAAGGAAGCGGAGTGGGCCTATGTGCTTCAGGGCCGCGTGCGGTTCTACCTGGTGGACGACCAGCGCCAGACGCTCGTGGAGGACCTCGGCCCCGGCGATCTCTGGCTTGCTCCGGCGGGTTTTCCGCATGCAATCCAGGGCCTCGAGGAAGGCACCGAATTCATCCTCGTCTTTAATGACGGCAACTTCTCAGAGAACCAGACCCTGCTGGTGACCGAACTGTTCGCCCACACCCCGCGCGAGGTTCTGGCCAAGAATTTCGGCGTGCCGGCCGAGGCCTTCGCGGGCATCCCAGCCCAAGAAAAATACATCTTCCGCCAGCCGGTTCCGGCCCCGATCGAGCAGGTTCGCGCGGAGATGGGCGCGGTGACCTTCACCGACAAATATGTGTTCCGTGCGTCTCAGCTTACTCCGAGCCGGTTTCCAGGCGGCGCCACGACGGTGGTGGATGCGAAGAATTTCGAAGTGACCAACCTCGCCGCGCTGTTCATCGACCTAGAGCCCGGTGGCATGCGTGAGATCCACTGGCATCCCGACGCGGATGAGATCCAGTACTACATCAGCGGCAGGGCGCGCATGACCGTATTCGACGCGGTGAACAATGCGCGCACCTTCGACTTCGTGGCGGGGGACGTCGGCTATGTGCCGAAGACGCTTGCCCATTACATCGAGAACACGGGCGAGGGACCAGTGCGGGTGCTGAACGTGTTTCACACCGCGCAGTATCGCGACGTCTCGCTCAACAACTGGCTCGCCCTAACACCGAAGGATCTTGTCAGGGGCCATCTCGACGTCGGCGATCCGCTTTTGTCGTCGCTGAGCAGCGCCCGCCAGCCGATCGTCAAGGGCTGATCGAGACCGCTCGGCATCTCGATTGCGTTCAGGCCGAAACCATCATCTGTCGGCTGTTCCGGCTGACGGCCTTTGCTCCGTTCCGGAGCATTTTCCGGCGGTGAGGCAATGGGTCTGCTCGCCGAACAGGCTCTGCAGAGCGCTCGTTCGCGCCTCGTCGCCCGCGCGAAGGGTACCGAAGCCGCCATATCCGCTGCGCGCGGCGGTTGCGCCTGCCGTGACTTCGTTCGCAGCCGATTCGCGAGTATCACCGGGTGCGCCCGGCGCCTCATCAGCTGAGGGACGCGAGGTCGAGCTCGAACTAGAGCCGTTGCCATTTCCGTCGGTCGAAAAGCCGTTGCCGTTCCCGCTTCCGGCATTGTCGTTACCGTTGTTGCTGCCGCTATTGTCGTTGCCGTTGTTGTGTCCCTGATTGTCGTTACCGTTATTGTCTCCGCTGTTGCCGTTACCATTCCCGTTGCCCATGTTGCCGTTGCCGTTTCCGCTACTGGCGAAAGAGGCAATCGGCAGGCCGACCACCAGAGACGTGCTCGCGACCAGCGCCGCGAGCACGATCACAAGCGTCCGGACGGGCTGCTGCACATTCGAAGAGCCGAGCCGCGACATCACCTGTTTCCATTTCCGTTGAAGTTGCCGTTGAAGGCGCCGGTGTTGCCGTTGCCGTTGGAGTTGCCGCTGGTCGGGCTGGAGTTGCCGTTGCCGTTGAAGTTGCCGTTGAAAGCGCCGACATTGCCGTTGCCGTTGTTGGTGCCGCCGTTGAAGTTGCCGTTGAAAGCGCCGATGTTGCCGTTGCCGCTCGTCGAAGACGTGTTGCCGTTGCCGTTGAAGGCGCCGACGTTTCCTGTGCCGCCGTTAAAGGCGCCGACATTGCCCGTACCGGTGTTGTAGGCGCCGATGTTGCCGTTGGCGTCGGTCAGTCCGTTGCCGTTGCGGTTGCCGTTGTTGATGCCGACATTGCCGTTGCCGTTGCTGTTGCCGCTGGCCGCGCCGACATTGCCGTTGCCGTTGC
>JAEUMA010000249.1 GCA_016793565.1 Rhizobiaceae bacterium | reverse complement strand
CCGATGAGCACGGCGGCGATGGCGTCGTAGCCCAGGGTACCCCGACTGAGCAGCAGCGAGGCGGAGTGGTTGAAGCTGGCCATGAAAACGCCGGCCAGCGCCGCGCACATGCTGGCGATGGCGAAGACGCCGGCGCCGACCCGGCCGAGCGGCAGTGCCGCGGCGCGCGCGGCCGCGCGGTTGTCGCCGACCAGGTAGACCATGCGGCCGAACGCGGTGAGGCGCATGCCGGCTTCTACGCAGATCACCAGCGCCGCCAGCACGTAGACGCCGAGCGGCAGGCCGAAGAACAGGCTGTTGAGCACGCGGTAGTCGAGGCCCACCGGGTTGATGGTGACACCCTGCGACATGGAGACCGCGACGCCCTCCATGATGGCGGCGGCGGCGATGGTGACGATGATCGGATTGGCGTTCCACCCGCCGATGACGACGCCCTGAACAGCGCCCAGAACGGTCGCTGCGAGCAGCGTGAAAATGATCGCCGGCAGCACGCCCCAGGACAGGCAGGCCATAAAGATCATCGCCGAGATGGTCGTCGTGGTCGCCAGGGCCAGCGAAACGAACGAGCCGGAGACCATAATCAGCGTCATGCCCACCGCTACCATGCCAACGAAAACGGTGGAGGTGAGGATGGCCTGGGCGTTGCCGAGTGTGAAGAAGCCCGGCGTCGTCAGCGCGGCCCAAACCAGTACGGCCAGCACGAGCGCCATCAGCGCTGGCAGCGCGATGCGTCGTAGGGCAGGGGGAAGCATCATGCCGCTTCCTGCCCTTTCGAATGGGTCATGTCGGACAGGAGTCGGGCGCTGTCGGTCTCGACTCGCGGCCGCCGGCTGACCAGCCGCCCGCCGCGCATCACCACGATGTCGTCTGCCACGCCCAGCACCTCGTCGAGATCGGAGGAGGCGAACAGCACCACGACGCCGCGCGCCGCGATGGCGCGGATGATTGCATGGATGTCGGCCCGCCCGCCGACATCCACGCCGCGCGTCGGCTCGTCGAGCAGCACCACGCGCAGATCGTCGCGTTCGAGGCAGCGGCCGAGGAACACTTTCTGCTGGTTGCCGCCGCTCAGCCGCGACACCGCCTCCGGCAGACGCGTCACGTCGACGCCGACGCTGCGGGCGATGCGCGCGGCCTGCGCCTTCAGCCAGGAAGGCGTAAGCAGACCCGCCCGCGCGATATCCGGCAGGCGCGTGGACACCAGATTCTCGGCGATCGAGCGCGACAGGAACAGGCCTTCGCCCTTGCGGTCGCCCGAAACATAGCCGATGCCGGCGGCAAGCGAGCGGCGCGGGTCGCCGAGCGGCAACGGGCTCCCCTCGACCGTCACACGACCGCGCGCCTCGGGCGCCAGGCCCGCAAGGGCGCGAAGGACATCGGCCGCTCCCGAGCCGACCTGGCCCGCAAGCGCGGTGACGGTTCCGGCGTTGGCCGTCATGGAGAAGCCGCGCAGGACCGCGCCGGCGTCGAGCGATTCCATCTGAAGGACCGGCCGTCCGGCGCTGGCGGGCACCGCCTGAGCCGTCGGTTGCTCGGGAACATGGCCGAGCATGAGCGTTACCAGCCTTTCGCCGCTCACTTCGGCGATGGGCAGCGCCGCCACGACGGCGCCATCGCGCATCACGACGATGCGATCGCACAGCGCCAGCACCTCGTCGAGGCGATGCGAGACATAGATGACCGAGCAGCCGCGCGCGGTGACCGCCCTGATCGCGGAGAAAACGTGTTCGATATCGGCGGAATTCAGCGTCGCCGTCGGCTCGTCGAGAATGAAGAGGCGCGCTTTGCGGCCCATCGCGCGCGCGATCTCCACCAACTGCCGCTGGCCGATGGTCAGATCTTCGAGGTAGCGGGCCGGATCGAGCCCGCCGAGCCCGACCGCGTCGAGCCGCGCCCGCGCCTCGCCGTCGGATATGCGGCCGCCGATGCCGAGCCCCGGCTCGCCGAGGGCAAGGTTTTCGGCGACAGTCAGCGCCGGAATGACGCTCAGCTCCTGGTCGACCAGCGCCACGCCCTGCGTCTGCGCGTCGCGAACGCTGGAGAAGCTGCGGGCCTCCCCGTCGATCACGATACGGCCCGCGTCCGGCGCGATCAGGCCCGAGAGCATGCGCACGACGCTGCTCTTACCGGCGCCGTTGTGCCCGCACAGCCCGAGCACCTCGCCGGGCCCGAGCGAGAAGCTGGCGCTGTCCACGGCCTTCAGACGGCCGTAGCTGAGCGTCAGCCCCTCGACCGAGAGGAGTGGCGTGGTCACTTGCCGCAGGTTTCCGCGAATTCGTCGACGTTCTTCGCGGTAACCCGGAATTCGGGCACCAGCACGGTCTTCTCCGTCTGCTCGCCGGTCAGGAACTTGACGGCGGCCTCGGCGCTGGCGAGGCCCTGCGTCCAGGCGTCAGCGGTCGCGGTGCCGACCATGTCGCCCGCCTTGATGGCGGCGATGCCTTCCGGCGTGCAGGTGGAGCCCGACACGACCAGCCCGTCGGCGCCGCCCACCTTGAGCCCGGCCTGGCGCGCCGCCTCGATGACCGGAATGGCCATGTAGTCGGCGTCGGCGCGCACCGCCTGGATGCCGCCCTGGCTGGCATATTTAGCGAAGAGCTGCTGGGCGATGCGGCCGCTCTCGACCGGATCCCAGGCGGTGGCCTGAATTTCCACGACCTTGTATTCGGGGGCGGCCGCCATCGCTTCCATGAAGCCGCGCTGGCGTTCCGACACCATCGCCGTGCCCGCCGAGCCGGTGATGGAGATGACGTTGGCCTCCGTCTTGCCCTGCGCCTTCAGCGCCTCGACGATGTTCTCGCCGGCGAACTTGCCGAGGGCGTAGTTATCGGCCACCACCTGCAGCGCGATGTCGTCCATGATCGCCGGGTCGGCCGGGCTGTCCATGTACATGACGTTGACGCCGGCGGCCTTGGCTTTCTTGATCGCGCCGATCAGCGACTTGTCGTCCGCCGGCTCGACCATGAGCAGGTCGGGCGCCTCGGCCACGGCCTGCGCCACCTGCTGGTTCACCTGCACGGGGTCGAGATCGTTCTCGAGCACCGTCAGTTTGACGTTGGTGTCCTTCAGCACCGAGACGATGCGGTCGTTGAAGGTCTTGCACCACGGATTGGAGGGACCGCAGGTCACGAGGATGATGTGCTTGCCCGAAAGGTCGGCGGCGCTGCTTGCGCCCGTAAAAGCCACGCCCGCGAAAAGGCCCGCGGCCACCGTCTGCATAATTCTGGTCATGTTGGTTCCCTCTTTTCTGGTTGAGCGTTCAGTTGCGGTTGATCCAGTAGTTGCCGTCGGCATCGGTGCGCGCCGTCATGTCCGGCAGCAGCAGAAGCGTCATGGTCTCTTCCTCGATGAGGGCAGGGCCCGCGACCGGACGTCCGCCGGCGCAGTCTGTGCCCGCATAGACCGGCGCATCGACGAGGCCGGTGTCGGGGCCCAGATAGACGGGCCGCCGCGATTTCGGCGCAGGTGCCGCCAACCCATCGGACGGTTCGGGCTGTCCGGGCGCCGGCGCGGGGTCGGTGCGTCCGACGGCCGTCATCTTCCAGGTCACGAATTCCACCATGTTGCCTTCGTCGGAGATGCCGTAGATGCGCTTGTGCATGGCGTGGAAGGCTGCCGTCAGCGCCGGCAGGTCGGCCTGCGAGAGTGCGCCGCCGGCCGGCAGATCGAACGGAACCTCGATCTCCCAAGACTGATACTGGTACCGGCCGAGAAAGGCCGGGTCGAGGCGGCGGGCAGATTGCGGCACCGCGGCGCGGTCCAGGAAGCCGCGGCAGCGCCGGGCGAGATCGTCGAGCGTCTGGTTCACGCGCTCGACCGCGAAGCTTTCGCTGTCGGTGTAGGCGCTGGCCGAGACCTGCCAGCGAATGTCCGAGACCAGGCCGCCATGCGCGCTGAGGCCGGCGGAGAGCCGAGGTACCATGAATTGCGGCAGGCCGAGCGCGTCCGCCATGCCGGCGATGTGGCAGCCCGTCGCGCCGCCGCCGGTGACGATCAGGCTGTCGCGCGGATTGAGCCCCTCGTTGACGGTGATGTCCTCGATCGCCCCGATCATGTTGTGATTGGCGGTGGTGTGGATGGCGAAGGCGGTTTCCCGCAGGCCGAGGCCGAGCTTTGCGGCCACGCGCGCAACCGCCTCTTCCGCCTTCGCCTGGTCGAGCCTGATCTTGCCGCCGAGGAAGAAGTCGGGATCGATAATGCCGAGCACGATGTTGGCGTCGGTCACGGTCGCCTCGGTCCCGCCCGCGCCGTAGCAGGCCGGCCCCGGCCGCGCGCCGGCGCTCTGGGGCCCGACATGCAGTAGGCCGCCGCCGTCGACCCAGGCGATCGAGCCGCCGCCCGCGCCCACCGAGCGCACGTCGACCTTGGGCAGGCCGAGCATGTCGTGCTCGTAGATCATCGCTTCGGGCGTCACCAGGATCTGCCCGCCGCGGATCGCTGCCACGTCGAAGGTGGTGCCGCCCATGTCGGCGACGATCACGTCGCGTCCGGGGGCCGCGTGCCGCGCGGCAACGGGCGCCAGCGTCGGGCCTGACATCACAGACTGGATCGGGAACGCGGTGATTTCTTCCGGAGGCATCATGCCGCCGGCACAATTGGCGATCAGCAGACGCCCGGAGAAGCCGCCCGCGTCCAGTGCACGCGTCAGACGGTCCATGTAGTCGCTGACGACCGGCCGCAGAGAGGCATCGATGGCGGTGGCGATGGTGCGCCGGTATTCACGGGGGATAGGGTTGACCTGATGCCCCAGGCTGACCGGCACGCCCGGGCATTCTTCCGCCAGGATTTCCGCGACCCGCAGTTCGTGCGCGGGATTGACGAATGACCACAGCAGGCTGACGGCGATGGCCTTCAGGCCGGCCTGCCGCATCGCTGCGGCAGCGCGGCGGACGTCGCCTTCGTCGAGCGGCTCGACCTCGTTGCCGGCCGAATCGAAGCGCCCGCCCACCTCGAACGTCCTGCTGCGCGGAACGTAAGGCTCCGGGTAGTCGATCTTCCAGTTCCACGGCCGCTTGCGCGGAGCCTCGCGCAGCGTCAGCACGTCGGGATGCCCGCGCGTAGCGATCAGGCCGGTCTCGGCGGTGTTGCGCGTCACCAGCGCGTTGGTGGAAATGGTCGTGCCATGGACGATGGCGTCGACCTGTCGCAAAAGAGCGTCCCGGCTCAGCCCCAGTCGCTGGGCCGCCACGCTGAGCACGTTCATGAAGCCTTGCGAAAAATCGCCGGGGGTCGACGGGCTCTTGACTATGATGGGAGCGGCGCCGGGTGCATGGATGACGCAGTCCGTGAAGGTTCCGCCGATGTCGATGCCAATCCGGTAGGTCACGCCGTCACCCGCGCACGCAGTTTCGCCGTCTCGTCCTCGTCCACAAGATGGTCGAGGCCGTTCGGGCCCAGTTTCAGGGATACGCCGTATACGTCGCGCGCTGTTTCGCGGGCGATCCAGCCGCGGTCGGCGTCGCGCGCCACGCGGGCGGCGTCGCGCTTCATGGGATCGCCGTAGCCGCCGCCCGAAACGGTGCGGAACACCACTTTGTCCTCGGGCTTCACGGTGCCCATGTAGAAACCGGGCAGCGCGTGCTGCACACCGTCCGTGCCGATGGTGGCGTTGAGCGCCCGGCTGCCGCCACGGCCGCCGAACACGCCGCGCGGTGCGTTGATGTCGCCGTCGCTGCAGTAGGAGAGGCTGACCTCGCCCGACAGCGAACGGTAGCGTCCCTGCATGGCGGGTGCGCCGTTCCATTCGCCCATGCCGAGCGAGTCCGGCGCGACCTTGCGCTCCTCGACCAGCAGCGGATAGGTCATTTCGTCGATCTCGATCTGGTCGAGCGCCAGAACACCGCCTCCGCCGGGACCTTCATAGGTGAGCCAGCCGTCGTGGCCGGCGAGCCCCGGCCCGGTCGAAAGGCCGAAGAACACCATGTTGACGAACGGGCGCGCGGTACCCGAGCGCGTGTCGGTTCCGGCCATCACGCCCATGCCGGCGCCGAATTCGGTGCCGCCCTCGGCGAGGCCGAAGGGCTGCCCGAGCTGCGTGAAGGCGCACATCACGGCATTGATCACGCGGTCGCTCACGCCCATCGTGGCATTGGACGTGCCGACCGGGAAGGACGGCCGCCCGACGATGCAGCCGTCGCGCAGCAGAACCTCGACACAGCTCGCCGAACCGTCATTGTGCGGCAGCGAGGGGTCGAGGTTGTAGAACACGCCGATTCGCGCTGCCCCGGTGGCGCATGCCTCCGAAAGGTTGATGCCGCCCTCGACGCAGTCCGGGTTGTCGCGCATGTCCACGGTGATCTTGCCGGCGGCCGGATCGATGGTCACCTTGGCCGTCACCTCGACACCGTCCTCGGCGATGCCTGGCACCGGGTCGTGCCGCGCCGTCCAGCTCAGCGTGCCGGCCGGCAGCGCAGCGATCGCTGCCCTCGTGCGGCGGCGGCCGTAGTCCATCCAGGCCTCGATGAACGCCTTCAGCGTAGCGCGCCCGTAACGCTGGCCGAGTTCCTTAAGCCGCGTCTCGGCGGTACGGCAGGCACCGACCTGGGCGCAGTAGTCGCCGTACCAGACATGGCTTTCGCGGATGTTCTGCCGGCACCAGCGGATGAGGTCTTCGCGGTCCTTGTACTTCTCTTGGAAGCGCACGACCGGGATGTGCATGCCCTCCTCGTAGACGTTGCGCATATAGGCGTCCATCGTGGTCGGGATATGCGCGCCGGTGTCGGCGTGGTGGGAGCGCGCTACCGTCCAGAACATCGGCTCGCCATCCAGACAGACCGGCACGCACAACGTCATGTCGGCATGGTGGGTGCCGCCGAAATAGGGGCTGTTGGAGAAATAGCCGTCGCCCTCGGCGATGTCGTCGAACAGATCGGTGACCGGCCGCGTGGTCAGGTCCATCGCCGTGACGTGCACCGGCATGGCCTCCTCGACGCAGATCAAACGATGATCAAATGTCAGCAGTCCGCACGAGAAGTCGCGCGCATTGGTGATCGCGGTCGAACGGCTCGCCTTCTTCACGATGTTCGACATTTCGCGTACTATCGACTCCATGCGGTTCGACAAAACCGCTAGAAGCATGGGATCGAAGTCCGGCTGGACTGGTTCGGTCTCGGTCATTGAAGTCCTGTGCTGCTGATCGCGCAGTCGGCGGCTGTGATGCGTCGCAAATTTGATCAAATATGAATATCAGTCAAGGCGAATTTGCTCGCGCGACGGGATTCGCGGCTGCGCGGCACGTCCGTTCCCGGAGGTTCATCGGTGAGGATGCGGCGCCGCTGTCGCAAACGGACTCCCGTTTTGCTCAGGAATCCCTAGATAGAGGGCGAAGCGGGGCGCTAGTCGCTCGCGCGGCACGGTGGGTCGAGAGGCGGAGGACGGCGATGGCGCCGGGCATGGACGACAGGCTGATCCGCTTGCAGGGTTCGATGCTGGCATTCGAGCAGGTGTTCGGCCGCGTCATGGCGGCGCTCTGCGACGGCGCGACCATCGACCGCAGGATGTTCAACGAGGAGATCGTCGACGCGATCGCCGCGCAGCTTCGCCAAGGACGTGCCGAGACATTCGATGCCGAGACGCGCCGAACCTATGACGCTGCCCTGCGCCTGCTCGAAGACCTGCGCGCCGGCAAGGCGGCCGTCGCAGTTCCCTTCAGGATGATTCGCGGTGGCAAGACCGACTGAGACGGGGCCCGCCGCCGCGTGTTTCACCCCGCGGCGTTGAGTTCAGCGCGGGCTTTCCCTTTCTGCGGCGAATGGGCCTTGATCGACGCCGGCTTTGTGATACAAGGCCGCCACTGTGAGCAGGGCGCCGTTTCGGACGGCGGGCAAGGCGTTGCCGACCTGCATGCTGGGGAATAGGTTAACGGTAGACCCACGGACTCTGACTCCGTTAGTCCTGGTTCGAATCCAGGTTCCCCAGCCATCGCCTATTAGTTTAATAAAATCAATGACTTATGGGACTGCAGCTGGGCGGTTCTAGGTCAATCGGCTAGGTGACCTAAACCACTCGTATCGGTGTTTTCATCATTCACTGCGCGCTTGTATACGATGGTGTCCCACCGAGTGGTGTAGCTGGCGGCATTGGTTGTCGTGCTGTCCGGCATTGCCGGGATAATCAGCGCGCCACGGCTGGCCGAGCCTGGGCCGGATCACGTTGGATATAAATGACGCTAGTAGAGAATGCTGCCCCGCCCCGCGTTGGGGGGGGCTTCCGAAAGCGAGATGTTGCCGATTTTGGTCCCGCCGCATCGTTAGGTCATCGGGAAAGCTTTGCTTGTTGATTTCCACTGGGAGCTGACCCAGCATGGAGTGAACCCCTCGGGTTGGACCACGAGGGCCGGTCGACTAGGCCGCCTTCCGGGCGGATTGGAAGGTGTCGATCCGCCGTGCCTGCGCGACGTTCCGGATCGATACGTCGCTCTATCACTACAAGTCGAAGCGCGGCGAGCAGGCCGACCTCAAAGCCAGGATCAGGGAGATCGCCCAGACGCGGGTGC
>JAEUMA010000226.1 GCA_016793565.1 Rhizobiaceae bacterium | reverse complement strand
GCCGGTCTGCGCATCGATGGCGAACAGCCCGCCGGCGTCGTTCGTCAGGCGATAGGTGAGGGGAGAGGAATCCGGATCGGCGGCACTCGCCGTGATACCGACCGCCGCGCCAATCGCCGCATCCTCGGCAACCGAACCGCCAGGCTGACCATCGATGTCGGAGGGCGCCGAAGGTGGCGCATCTGGTGGTGGGGGGGCATCATCTGTTGTGACTGTAAGCGTCCATGAGGTTAGCGCGCCCGCGAAGATCGCCTTGGAGTCTGAAACGTAGAGCGTCCACACGCCGTTCGGATCGAGCCCGTCAAATACCGAAGCAAAAGTGCTAGATCCCCCGACGCGGCGGAGAGGATTATTCCTGCGAATACCGAGTCAAACGGGTCATCCCAGCCAGTGAAGTCTAGGTCAGTTGGAAGATAGGTGCCGCTTGCAATTAGACTACCCGGTGGATTATCCGGCAGGCTTACAACCGCGTCGTCGCTGATCGTTACAGTAATATTGGAAAGAGTATTGAAGCCGCCCACGTCTGACCAGAAAACAAAGCCGGTGTCACCATCGGGACCGACCAGCATGAAATCCAGGTCATAGGAAACCTGGTGAGAAAGTCCGGTCAGCGTAATCGTGATGTCGTCGATCGCCGACCCAACCCCGCTGACGACCACGCTTTGCGCAATAATATCATCGTCAAGCCCTGAGAACCCCGTGGTGTTCGTAAAACTGGCTATGGCCATGATGTCCCCCAATTCTCCGAGGTACAAACGGCCAGAGATTCAACCTATTGTCGAGTCAGGCCATGCGCTGTGCCCGTCCTGGCGCTGCTGTCGGCTGCGGGGTTCATAGCCGCCGCTGTCGTGCTATTCTGAGACCCAAAGCGCACTGCAGGCGCTGGCGGAGCGGAAGGAGCAAGCATGTCGCGCTCCATGTCGTGTGGATTTGCTGATAGCCGAAGGAAGCCCCTTGGACATCAAGGGAAGCCGGCTGCAATAGGAGCCCGACATGATTTTGCGGGTATGGACTTAACACCTGGATTTTATTGGTGCCGGCTGAGGGGATTGAACCCCCGACCTTCGGTTTACAAAACCGCTGCTCTACCGCTGAGCTAAGCCGGCCGGGTACGCCGGTCTCGCGGCGCCCGCATTCTTGAACCCGAGCTGCCCGTCACCGGACAGGCAGCCGGTCTGCCCGCGGTTTGACCAAGACGCCCCAAGAATGCGTCAGCCGCAAGGACATGCCTTGGGGTTAGCACATCTGACGGTCCAGTAAAGGAGCTTGTTCGTCGGGCGGGCCACCGCGGCGGAAGCCGACACCGCCGAGGCCGCCATTTGCGGCCTCGGGCAGCGCCGCGCGCTCCGGAAAGCGACGCGTCTGTGGGACGCGACTATGCGAGCCAAATGCCGTCTTCGATCGCCGGGGCGACGAGATCGACGTTCTCCTCGCTTTCGGAGAAGAAGTAGAGCAGGTCGCCCGCATCCACATCGGGCTTCGCCAATTGCTCCGTCCAGAAGGCCTTGCCGCCCTCGTCGGCGTCGCGGCCGAGCACGTTGTTGTAGATGATGTCGATAAGTTCTTCGTCGGTCAGATCCTCGCCGTAGTTCTCGATGAACTCGTCGGCCTGGACGAACTGGTCGGCAAGGTCGGGCAGGGTGATCGTGCCGCGGTCGACCGCGCCGATGTAGAATTCGAGGCCGGCCGAATCCGGCTCGCGCACATAGGCTGCCTGGTAGAGGCGGTAGACCTGTCCCGCCGCGCCGTCGATGTCGAGGCGCAGGATGCCATCGTCAAAGGCGATCGCCTCGATACCATCCAGCATGTCGGTGCCCCAGTCGCCCTCGATGTCCTCAACGGTCACCGTGTCGCTGCCGATTCCCGTGATGGAGACATCGTCGCGGACATGGCCCCAATAGGCGACGGTGTCGACGCCCGACCCGCCGGAAAACTCGTCGTCGCCGCCGCGGCCGACGAAGTAGTTCCATTCGTCGTCGCCGATGATGACGTCATCGAAGTCGCTGCCTTCGACGTTGCGGATGCCGATCAGCGTGTCGACATCGTCGTTGACGGCGTTGGTGGCGGTTCCCTCGGTGAGGTCAACCGTGAAGCCCGCCCCGATCACGTCTCCCTCGGCGCGGAACTTAGCGTAGTCGAAGGAATCGCCACCGACCAGGGTGTCGTCGCCGCCCATGCCCTCAAGATAGGTGGTCAGCTCGTCGTCCGCGCCTTCGAGACGGTCCGAGGTGCCCGTGCCACGGAATTCCAGCTCATCGACCTGCGTGAAGCTGTCTTCCTCGCCATTGTACTTGGTCACTGTTCCCTCGGCAAAGTCCAGATGGACGCCGACGATGTCGACGCCGCCAACGACGCTGTTCAGGAAATCGATGATCTGGTCGTTGATCAGGAAGCGGTAGGAGATCGTGCCGTACTCGATCGCCTCCAGTTCGAAGGTATCGGCGCCCAGATGGCCCTCGACGAAGAAATTCGCGCCGTCACCGAATTCGAAACGGTCGTCGAACTCGGTGCCGATGAAGCCCTCGATCGAGATCAGCGTATCTGTGTCGCCGAACGTATCCACCGCCGCGCCGTTGCCGCCGGCACCGACAGTGACGGCGACGCCGATTTCGCCGCCGTCTTGCAGATAGCTGACGACGTCGTTTCCGGCATAGCCGTCAATGGTGTCGGCACCGGACCCCAGCTTCTCGAAAATATCGTCGTCGCTGGTGCCCGTTAGGGGATCGATGCCGGAGGTGCCGGTAAATTCGGCCATGCGGAGTGCCTTTCGTTCTGATGTGCCTGAAGCTGCGGGAATTGATTCGGCGCGATTTTAAGGGATCAAAGGCCGGCAATTCCACCCGCTACGACACAGACGGAACGAAAAGGAAGGACGTCCGGTTCAGGATTTCGGGCGGTTGAACTCGGTATCCAGCGTCTCGGGGCGCTGGACGACGGCGAATTCGATGGCGACGCCGTCCTCGAAATGCCGAACCACCTGTCCGCGCATGGTGCCGAGGGTGACCTGTACGCCGAGCGCCGGCTTGACCTCGATCTCGATCGCCGCGCCGGAAAGCGACAGGTCGATGATACGGCAGGGATACTGGCGGCCGTCCGTGAGGTGGAGCACGCTCATCGGGTTGCGCGGCGCGACGCGCTCGTGGCGCCGGTCTTCGGGCAGATCGAGCTCGTGCTTGTTGGCGAGCCAGGTCAGCTGCGCGGCGAGCTTTTCCTTCTTGCGGTCCGATGCGATGACGGTCATCGCAAAGCCGTCCTGCAGGGTGCGGGTGACGACGCCTTCGACGCGGCCGATATGGTCGATATAGGCGATGACCTTCTCGCCAGGCTGGCCGATTCGGTCGGCGCGGAATGCGACGTTGCCGGGCGACATGTCGATCACCTGGCACGGGTGCTCCGTGCGGTCCTCCAGCATGAAGCGACCGTAGATCTTCACGCGGACGCGCTGAAAGCTCCGACGTTCCGCCTTGGACGGCGCGACGTCGATCGCCCTTGCCCTCATCGCTGTCTCGACCACCGCGTTGGATTCCTGCCTGGCGCACGAAAAACCTAACGAAGAATAGGCAGCCAGAGGTTAACAAGCGGTAATGTCGACTGTATCAGAGCTATCCGGAGCGGCCTCCCTCCAGGACCACCAGATGCCCGAAGCGACGTGCGCGGCCGCCCTCGATGTCGTCGGCGGGGAAGGGTGGTTCCGCCAGTCCGCCGTCTCGCAGCCCGATCGACGGGCGGTTCTTGAGGAACATCGGTTCGCGCTCCGGATCGACGACGCGCACCGAGTCGACGCGCGCGTCCACGATCGGATCGACGCCGAGCCAAAAGGTCCTTTCGCAGGCCGTCACGGCGCCGAGGCTGCGGGGGTTTTCTTTGCCACCGTCGAGCGGCAGAAGAAGCAGCTCGAATTCTACGATCCGGCCGCCGCGGCTTCCGCCCTCGTAGCTGATGACCACAACGCTCTTGGTCTGGAACACCGACTGTGCCAGCCGCGCGACGAGCCGCTGGTCCTTCTCGCGCCAAAGCGAGGGGAAGGAGAAGCCCTTCAGCTCACGTCCATAGGTGGCGCAGAGCCGCGATCCTGCGAGCCGGAATACCGCTTCGCCGCGTGTGTCCTTTTCCAGAATGAAGGTGTCGGCCAGCAGCGACTTGATGTCGGCGGGCTCGATCTCCGTCCGCAGCGGTGCAAGCCTGCCGTTCCTTAGGCGGTTCCAATATTGGAACAGTTGGATCGAGCCGTCCTGTTTCATGCCTGCTCTGCTCTGTGCGATCCGACCGCTCGCTGTGCCGCGAATGGACGGATTGCGACTCTCGTGTGACCTTCATGCTTGGAGGAGCAGGTTGCGTGCCAGCACGGTCATAGGTTGTTAACCGACGCGGACCGTTAAGGTTAACCGATGGTTTACGTTGCCGATCAAATGCCGTCATGTAAGGTTGAAATCACTCCACGAAGCGGCCGAAACCAGGGTTCGGTGGCTTCCAGTCAAGACTTTTCGGGGTAACAGGGGGCTCGAAAGGCCGTTCAGGGTAAATCCCTGGACGGCTTCTTTTTTGCGATTCGGCGTTTCCGACGCTATGGGGGAGGTGTCACCGGAAGGAACGCGTATGACCGAATCGCAGCGGGCAGACCCACGCAATGCCGGGCCCGCGCCGCAGCGCGAGCCGCTGTTCAATCTCGCTCCGGTGGTGACCTGGCTGATCGTCGCATGCGTTGGCGTGCATATTCTGCGGGTCTACTGGCTCGACTCAGCCCAGGACTTCCTGCTCCTGGTCCGTGGCGCCTTCATTCCGGCACGCTATTCGGGCGGCTATCTGTTTGAGTTCGACTGGCTAACGTCGCCGATCACCTACGCGTTCCTGCATGGGGGCGCCGCGCATCTGGTCATCAACATGATCTGGCTGGCGGCCTTCGGCTCGCCGCTCGCCAATCGGCTGGGAGCCTGGCCTTTCCTCCTGTTCTGGATCTTCACAGGCCTTGCCGCCGCCGGCCTTCACTTCGCGCTGCATCCGACCGACAACGCGCCGCTGATCGGCGCATCGGGAGCGATCTCGGGGATGATGGGCGCGGCCGCGCGCTTCGGCTTCCGCATCGACCGCTCGCAACGACGGGCAGCATTCGCAGGGCCGGTCCTGCCGATCGCGGAGGTGCTGCGCTCGCGCGGCGCGCTGACCTTTCTCGGCGTATGGTTCGTGGTGAACCTGGTCACCGGCCTGGTCGGGCTGGCGCCAGGCGCGGGAGACCAGATCGCCTGGGAAGCGCATATCGGCGGCTTCGTGGCTGGCTTCTTCTGCATATCGCTGTTCGTCCGGGACCGTAACGGTCCCGCCTGAGGGTAACCTTCTTGAAATGGCGGCTGGCAACAGGCACGATGACGAACGTGGTGTCCATGGACAGCGGACGCCTCGGGCAGGGCAGAAGGAGGATTTGCCATGACCGTCAAAGCCATTCTCGACGCTAAGGGCCGTGACGTTCTCACGCTGGGCCCCAACGAGAAACTCTCCGAAGCGGTGCGCATACTGGCCGAGCACAAGATCGGCGCCCTCGTCGTCACCAATGGCGACCGCAAGATCGTCGGCATCCTGTCGGAGCGCGATATCGTGCGCGCCGTCGCCCGAGGCGGGCACGATGCGCTCGATGAGGCGGTTCGCGCGGTGATGACGCCCAAGGTCAAGATCTGCAACGAGATGCATACCGTGAACCAGGTCATGGAAATCATGACCGCGGGGCGTTTCCGTCACCTTCCCGTTGAAAGGGACGGAATGCTGGACGGCATCATTTCGATCGGCGACGTCGTCAAGGCTCGCATCGAGGAAGTCGAGCGCGAGGCCGAGGAGATCAAGCAGTACATCGCCACGGCATGAGACGGATCGGCCACGGATCCCTCGAAGCGCTTGCCTCGCGGACGGCTTTCCAATAGCGAAATCGCTAAATAGCGAAAATCGCAAGACTTGGAATCTGTCCCATGACCCTCGTTGATACCCGTACTCCCGACCCGAAGCGTCTCATTCCCGGCGCCACTGGCGATTGGGAGGTGATCATCGGCATGGAGGTTCACGCTCAGGTCACCTCGCAGTCGAAGCTCTTTTCCGGCGCTTCGACGGCGTTCGGCGCTGCCCCCAACGCCAATGTCAGCCTGGTGGACGCCGCCATGCCGGGCATGCTGCCGGTTATCAACGAGGAATGCGTGCGCCAGGCGATCCGCACCGGCCTCGGGCTCAAGGCCAAGATCAACCACCGCTCGGTTTTCGACCGGAAGAACTATTTCTATCCGGACCTGCCGCAGGGCTACCAGATTTCCCAGTATAAGCAGCCGATCGTCGGCGAGGGTACGGTGATCGTCTCGGTCGGCCCCGACAGCAAGGGCAATTTCGAGGACATCGAGGTTGGCGTCGAGCGCCTGCATCTGGAGCAGGATGCCGGCAAGTTGATGCACGACCAGCACCCGACCATGTCCTATGTCGACCTCAACCGTTCGGGAGTCGCGCTGATGGAGATCGTCTCCAAGCCCGACATGCGCTCGTCCGACGAGGCCAAGGCCTATTTCACCAAGCTGCGCACGATCGTGCGCTATCTCGGCACCTGCGACGGAAACATGGACGAGGGCTCCATGCGTGCCGACGTCAACGTGTCGGTCCGTCGGCCCGGCGAGCCCTTCGGCACGCGTTGCGAGATCAAGAACGTCAATTCGATCCGCTTCGTCGGGCAGGCGATCGAATATGAGGCGCGGCGCCAGATCGGCATTATCGAGGACGGCGGCACGATCGACCAGGAAACGCGTCTGTTCGACCCCAACAAGGGCGAGACGCGTTCCATGCGTTCCAAGGAGGAAGCGCACGACTACCGCTATTTCCCCGACCCGGACCTGCTGCCGCTCGAATTCGATCAGGCCTATGTGGATGCGCTTGCGGCCGACCTTCCCGAACTGCCGGACGACAAGCGGTCGCGGTTGGTCGAGAAGCTCGGCCTGTCCGCCTACGACGCCTCGGTGCTGGTTTCGGAAAAGGCCATCGCCGACTATTTCGAGAAGGCCGCAGCCGGACGCGATGGCAAGACGGTCGCCAACTGGGTCATCAACGACCTGCTGGGCGCGCTGAACAAGGCCGGCAAAGACATTGATTCCGCGCCCGTGGCGCCGGCCCAGATCGGCGCCATCGTCGACCTTATCAAGGAAGGCGTCATCTCCGGCAAGATTGCCAAGGATCTCTTCGAGATCGTCTGGAACGAGGGCGGCGACCCGCGCGAACTGGTCGAGGCACGCGGTTTGAAGCAGGTCACGGATACCGGCGCCATCGAGAAGGCCGTCGCCGACGTCATCGCCGCCAATCCCGACAAGGCCGAGCAGGCGAGGGCCAAGCCGACGCTAGCCGGCTGGTTCGTCGGCCAGGTGATGAAGGCGACCGGGGGCAAGGCCAATCCGCAGGCGGTCAACGCGCTAGTCAAGGCGAAGCTCGGCATCGAGGAATGAGGCCGGCGCCGGTCGAGATACGGCTGGCGCGTCCGGAAGACCTGCCGGCCATCGTCGCGCTGTTCGCCGACGACGCGATCGGCGGGCACGGCGACACGACCGACCCCGGCACGATGCCGCGCTACGAGGCGGCGTTCGAACGGATCGCGTCGAACCCCAGTGATTCGCTCTACGTAGCTACGGTTGCCGGCGTCGTCGCCGGAACCTTCCAGACCACCCTGATCACCACTTTGAACGGCCGTGGCGCGACGACCATGCGCATCGAGGCCGTTCAGACTCGCTCCGACCTGCGCGGGCAGGGCATCGGTGCGACGATGATCACGTTCGCCGTCGCCCGTGCGCGCGAGGCGGGCGCGGCGACGGTGCACCTCACCTCCAATCTGAGGCGCACGGACGCGCACCGCTTTTACCGGCGGCTCGGCTTCGTGCAGTCGCATGCCGGCTTCAAACTTCCGCTCGATTAGCCGCAACCGTCGGCGGTCCGCGCACTTGCAACGGCGCGCCGCTCCAGCCATAAGGCGGATGTCCGGACCGGCTTGCGGCGCGAGGCCTACGATGAAGCAGTTCCTGCTGCAGTTCTTCACCTGGTGGAACGGGGAAACCCTCAACACCCGGTTCCATACTTGGCGCCACGGCAAGGAAGTCGGCCGCGACGACCAGGGCAACATCTATTACGAGGGCGGCACCGATTCCGAAGGCCGCACCCGCCGCTGGGTCATCTACAACGGCGTCTCGGAAGCGAGCCGCATTCCGCCCGGCTGGCACGGCTGGATGCACCACCGCGTGGACACTCCTCCGACCAAGGAAAACTACGTGCCGCGCGAGTGGCAGAAGGCGCATGAGCCGAACCTGACAGGTACGGCTGCGGCGTATCATCCCAAGGGCTCGCTGTATTCCGGCGGCCACCGCCCGCAGGTTACCGGCGACTATGATGCCTGGACCCCCGGCGCCTGACGGCGCTGGAGATCTCGCCACATTTGGTGTCTAAGCGTCGCGTTCGACTTGCTGGCTACTCTGGACGATGACACCCGCGATGCGCCCCGCCTGCCTCTTCCTCGCCGCGCTGGCCGGCTTTCTCGGTACCGGCCCGGCCTTTGCCGAGCGCATTAGCAATCCAGTCGCGGAGTTCGCCGGGATCGACAAGATCACAGGCCGAATCATCAATTTCGACGTCTACATCGACGAGACGGTGCAGTTCGGTGCGCTGCAGGTCACGCCGCGCGTCTGCTATTCCCGGCCCTCTACCGAGGAGCCGAGGACGGATTCTTTCGTCGAAGTCGACGAGATCACCCTGGACCGCAAGATCCGCCGCATCTTCACCGGCTGGATGTTTGCCGAGAGCCCCGGCCTGAACGCAGTCGAGCACCCCGTCTACGACGTCTGGCTCAAGGGCTGCAAGGCGAAGTCCAGCGTGCCCGCGCCCGACGCCGCCAAGGCGGATTGACCGCCGAAAGGCGCAGAGAACATGCCTGTCGGCTCGCGATGGTTGGTGTTGGCTCTATGATTGGGTGCATATTGATTCCGCTTGCAAGGAGATAAGCGTATGCATTTGCCCTCCCGGCCGTCTGCCCGGCCTCTTGCGTTAAAACTCTCGCTTGCCGCGCTGTGCGCGGCATTTCTGCTCCAGGCGCCGGCTGCGCAGGCTCAGTTCACCGAATCGAACAACCCTCGCGTCGTCACTACCGTCGAGCAGGCACATCGCGCGCGCATCGGGCGCGATGTCTCGCTGACCGGCCACATCAAGAGCCAGATCCGGCGAGACCAGTATCTCTTCCGCGACAAGACCGGAGAAATCCGGGTCGAGATCGACCGCGAGGTCTGGCGGGGGCGCAACGTTACCCCCAACACCAGGGTCAGGCTGACCGGAGACGTTGAACTCGACATTCGCGGCCGCCACATCTCGGTCGAGCGCCTGCGGATCCTCGAATAGCTGCCGGCTTGGGCGGCGCGACCTCACGGATTGAAGGTCGCGTCGCCGCGCAGGGCCTCCTGCAACAGTTTTTCATAGCGCGCCCTCGGCACGTCGACCGCGCCGAACCGCTTGAGGTGGTCGGTGGTGAACTGCGTGTCGAGCAGGACGAAGCCGCGCCTGCGCAGGCGTTCGACCAGGTGAACCAGGCAAACCTTGGACGCGTCGGTCTGCCGCGAGAACATGCTCTCGCCGAAGAAAGCGCGGCCTAGCCGCACGCCGTAGAGCCCGCCCGCGAGTTCCCCTTCATGCCATGCCTCTACGCTGTGGGCATGGCCTAGCCGGAACAGGTCGAAATAGGCCTCCCGGATCGGCCTGTTGATCCAGGTCGTCTCCCGGCCCTCGCGGTGTTCGGCGCAGCCTGCGATCACCGCCGCGAAGTCGCTGTCGACTCGGATTGCGAACCGGCCGCTCCGAACCGCCTTTTGTAGGCTTTTCGGCACGTGGAAGGCGTCGAGCGGGATGATCCCGCGTACCTCGGGCCGCACCCAGAACACCTCGGGATCGGCGGCGCTCTCCGCCATCGGAAACACCCCGGAGGCGTAGGCTTTCAGCAGAAGCTCCGGCGGGATGCGGTAACCGGGTGCGAAAGGTCGGCTCATTGGCCGCTACTCTACGGTCTCCGCCAGGTGCTTTTCCAGCCAGTGGATATCGTAGTCGCCATTGGCGATGTCCGGATCGCCGACCAGCTCGCGGAAAAGCGGCAGCGTGGTCTTGATACCGTCGACCACGAATTCGTCCAGCGCCCGGCGCAGGCGCATCATGCATTCGACGCGGTTGCGTCCGTGCACGATCAGCTTGCCGATCAGGCTGTCGTAGTAGGGCGGGATTCGGTAGCCCGAATACACTCCGGAATCCACGCGAATGCCCAGGCCGCCGGGCGTGTGGAAATGGGTGATCGTTCCGGGCGAGGGGGTAAAGGTACGCGGGTCGTCCGCGTTGATCCGGCATTCGATCGCATGGCCGCGGAACTTGATGTCTTCCTGGCGGACGGAAAGCCCGCCGCCGGAGGCCACCCGGATCTGTTCGTGCACCAGGTCGATCCCGGTGATCGCTTCGGTAACGGGATGCTCCACCTGCAGCCTGGTGTTCATCTCGATGAAGTAGAATTCCCCGTTCTCGTAGAGGAATTCGATCGTGCCTGCGCCGGAGTAACCGAGCTCCGCCACCGCTCCGGAGACGATGGAACCGATCTTGGCGCGCTGGTCCGGGTTGAGCGCGGGCGATAGCGCCTCTTCCCAGACCTTCTGGTGGCGCCGCTGCAGCGAACAGTCGCGCTCGCCGAGATGGACGCCGTTGCCGGCGCCGTCGCCGAACACCTGCAATTCGATATGGCGCGGCTTTTCCAGATACTTCTCGATGTAGACGGCATCGTCGCCGAAGGCCGCACCTGCCTCGCTGCGGGCCGTCTGCAGCGCGACGTCCAGGTCGGCCTCGCTGCGCGCCACCTTCATGCCGCGTCCGCCGCCGCCCGCGGAGGCCTTGATGATGACCGGATAGCCGATCTCGGCCGCAATGCGCTTGGCTTCGCGCTCGTCGGTGATAGCGCCGTCCGAACCCGGCACGACCGGTATACCCAGCCGCTTGGCCGTGCGCTTGGCTTCGATCTTGTCGCCCATGATGCGGATATGGTCGCCCGAAGGCCCGATGAAGGTAATGTTGTGCGCGGCGAGGATGTCGGCGAACTTGGCGTTCTCGGACAGGAAGCCGTAGCCCGGATGCACCGCGTCCGCGCCGGTGATCTCGCAGGCCGCCACAATCTGGTGGATGTTGAGGTAGCTCTCGCGCGACGGCGGCGGGCCGATGCATACGCTTTCGTCGGCCAGGCGTACATGCATGGCGTCGGCGTCGGCGGTCGAGTGGACGACCACTGTGCGGATGCCCAGTTCCTTGGCCGCGCGCAGCACGCGCAACGCTATCTCGCCGCGGTTGGCTATCAGGATTTTCTGGAACATGCGTCGCCTATTCGATCACGACGAGCGGCTCGCCATATTCGACGGGCTGCGCGTCCTCGAACAGGATGGCGGTCACCGTGCCCGACCGCGGCGAAGGTATCTGGTTCATGGTCTTCATCGCCTCGATGATCAGAAGCGTCTGGCCTTCCCGCACGGCCTGGCCGACCTCCACGAAGGGCCGCGAGCCCGGCGAGGCGGCTGCGTAGGCGGTGCCCACCATCGGGGACGGCACGGCGTTCTTCAGCGGATCGGCCGCCGGCGCGGGCGCAGCCGCCACGGGCGCTGCCGCCGGCGCGGCGGTGGCGGCCGGCATTGGCACCGCATAGCTGGCCGGGGCCGCCAGCGTGCGGGCCACCCGTACCTTGAGCTCGCCGAACTCGACCTCGATCTCGGTCAGGTTGGTATCGTTGAGGATTCCGGCGAGATCACGGATCAGCTGCTGGTCTACGCCGGCGGTCTTCGTTCCCATCTCAGAACCTTTGCTGTTTTGGCGCGGCATGCATTCAGATGCGGGCGGCGAGTGCTTCGAGCGCGAGGACGTAGCCATGTGGGCCGAACCCGCAGATCATGCCGACGGCGACCGGAGATACCATGGACTTGTGACGGAACGGCTCGCGGGCGTGGATGTTCGAAAGATGAACCTCGGCTACCGGCAAGGGAGCGACCCCGCGTATGGCGTCGTGCAGCGCGATCGACGTGTGCGTATAGGCGCCGGGATTGATCACGATGCCCGCCGCCTTGTCGCCGGCCTCCTGGATCCAGTCCACAAGTTGCCCTTCGTGATTGGTCTGGCGGAAATCGATCTCGAGCCCCAATCGCTCGCCCGCCTGTCTGCAATCCTGTTCGATTGACTCGAGCGTCTTGCCGCCATAGATGCCCGGCTCGCGCTTGCCGAGCATGTTGAGGTTCGGACCGTTGAGCACGAATATCGTCGTCAAGCCGTGAGCCTTTCCGGGCGCGGCTCATGCAATCGCCGCGCCGGACCCTCTATAATCGGCATAGTGCCGCGCGCAAAGAGCGCAAGCGTTGAGTAACGCGCTCCACAGGAAGGTCGAACCTGTCTCAGCAGGACGTTTCCACGCAGGCGGCCTTGGCTGCGGCTACCTTTTCGGTCAGCACCTCCTGGCCGAGGGCGCCGAAGATCACTTCCTGGCCAACCACATAGGAAGGCGTCCCAGTGATGGAGAGCTTGTTGGCAAGGTTGTAGGTCTTCTCGAAAGCCTCGCCGATCGCCGGGTTCTTCATCTCCTCGCGCAACGCGGCCTCGTCGGCGCCGAGTTCCAGCGCGATCTTCATCGCGTTCGCTTCACTGGCGTGGCCCTGTCCGCCCAGCAGGCGCGTATGGAACTCGCCGTACTTCGCCGGCATCAGCCGGTGGAACGCCATCGAGACGACATGTGCCTTCTGCGAATCCGGGCCGAGAATCGGGAATTCCTTGAGTACGAAGCGCAGATCCGGATCCTGCTCGGTCATGGCTTGCATGTCGGGCAGGGCGCGTTTGCAGTAGCCGCAATTGTAATCATAGAACTCGACGACCGTCACCTTGCCATCCGGATTGCCGACCACGCCGTCATAGGCGGCGTTGAAGATCTCGTCCTTGGCGTCCTCGATCACCGAGACCTGGGCCACGCGCTGCTCTTCGCGCTGCTTGTCTTACAGAGCGCTCTGCACTTCGATCATCACCTCGGGATTGGTGATGAGGTAGTCGCGCACGATCTTCTCGATCTCGCTGCGGTCGAGCCCGGCGAGCGTCGATTCCGGCACGCTGCTCTCGACAGCCACCTGCTGCTGCCGCCCGGCGGCGAAGCCAAGCGCAAGCATTCCTACCGCGATGATGGCCGCGGCACCTGCAAGCAAAACAGCCTTGTTCATCGTCTTCCTTCTCCGTGCCCTGTCGCTCTAGGCCAGCCTGGTTAAGATCAGCTCTTCTTGGCCAGGCGAAAATTGATGATGTCCTGCGCGCGCAGCCAGCCAGGCGAGCCGCGCTTCATTTTCTGCTGTGCACGCGCTGCGAAGATCTTCGCCTGCTGGTAGTTGCCGCCGTAGAAATGGCCTTCGGCGGTCGCAAGCTCGGCTTCGGGGACTTCTCCTAGCGCGTTGTAGGCCTGTGCCAGATATTGGTAGCCCATCGTGTTCTCGCGGTCGCGATCCAGCCCCTCCTGGATCGATACCACAGCTTTCTTGAGAGAATCGGGCTTCCCGGTCGAAAGCAGGGCCTGGCCGTAGGCGATCCGCAGAATGCCCGACTTCGCCGGATCCAGCTTGATGGCGGTCGCATAGGCGGTCGCGGCATCGACAGGCTTGTTCAGCTTCATCAGGACGTCGCCGCGCAGCTCGTAGAGATACGGGTTCTTCGGCTGCTGCTTGAGCAGCGCGTCGGTCTTGGCAAGCGCCGAGCGCGGATTTCCGCGCACATACGCGGCATGCGCCTCGCCATACTGCGCCGCGATGCCGCTCAGCTTTCGCGCCCGTGAAGGCGCGGCCTGCGATTGCGTGTAGACGGCGATCTTGGCCCGCATCATGTCGTGCCGCAGTTGCAGCGGTGCCGGATCCATCTTGTCGAAATTCGCGCTGCTGTGTGCCAAAGCATCCAGGTTGGCGATGCGCTCGCGCGGCATGGGGTGGCTGGCGAGGTAGGGGTCGATGCGCGAGCCCGACAGCGACAGGGAATTCTGGAACCGCTGGAAGGTAGTCAACATGCCCTTGGTCGACTGGCCCGTGGCCTCCAGATAGTCGAACGCCGAGCGGTCGGCGGTCGTCTCTTCGCTTCTCTGGTAGCCGAGCAGTGCCCGACGGGCGAACTCGCCGCCGCCCGCCACGATACCGCCGCCGGCCTGGGCCAGTTCGCCGGAGCCGGCGGCCGCTCCCGCTACGACCGCACCGATGCCGAGCACGGCCGAGACCAGCGCCATCGTCTGCATGCGGGCGAGCTGGTCGCGAAGTCGCTCCTGGTGGCCGCCGGCGATGTGCCCGGCCTCGTGGGCGATGACGCCGATGACCTCGTTGGGTGTCTCGGCCTGCAGCAGCGTGCCGGTGTTGATGAACATGCGCCGGCCGACGACGAAGGCGTTGAAGGACGGATCGTTGACCAGAATGATGTCGATGCCCGACTTGGACAGGCCCGCGGCCTTGAGGATCGGGCGGGCATAGTCGCGCACCAGCGCCTCAATCTCGGCGTCGCGCACGATGGGCACACGGCCCTGAGCGAAGGACTGCGCCGTCGCGCCGACTGCCAGCAGCAAGCCAAGCAGCACCGTCAGCGCGACGTTGATCGCGCGCCTGAACGTCTGCGGAAACGAGGCACTGGCATGCATGACGGCTCCGACTGATAGACGAGGCACGGTCGCGAGAAAAGCCGCGGCGACCAAGCTCCTGAACTTGTGATCCTCACATCAATCGGGCATTTGTGCGGCGCGTCGATGCTTCCCGCCGGCGCCGAAACATGCGGAATCGTCGCCATGGCCATTTCCATCTCGCGCCGCGGCGCGGTCGAGCCCTTTCACGCGATGGACGTGCTGGCAAGCGCCAACCGCCTGCGCGCGGCCGGTGTGCCGGTCGTCTCGATGGCGGTCGGCCAGCCCTCCGATCCCGCCCCGGCGGCCGTCCGCGCGGCGGCGCGCAAGGCACTGGAGGCGGGTCGCATCGGCTACACGGATGCGCTCGGCATAGCGCCCTTGCGCCAGGCCATAGCGCATCACTACCAGGAGCATTACCGGCTAACCGTTTCGCCGGAACGGATTGCCGTCACCACTGGCTCGTCGGCCGCCTTCAACCTCGCTTTTCTCGCCATGTTCGACGTGGGCGACAGGGTGGCAATCGCCGCGCCGGGCTATCCGGCCTACCGAAACATCATGGCCGCGCTCGGCCTGGACGTCGTGGAGATCGAACTCGACGGGGCGCCGTTCCTGACCGCCGCGCACCTTCTTTCCGCTCATCGCGACAAGCCGCTGAACGGCGTGCTCTTCGCCAGCCCCGCCAATCCGACCGGCGCCGTGGTCCCGGTCGGGGAACTCGCGGCGCTCGTGACGGCTGCCGAGGCTGCCGGGATCTCCGTCATTTCGGATGAGATCTATCATCGCCTGGCGTACGGAGCGCCCGACGTTTCGGCCCTGCAGTTCTCCGACACGGTCACCGT
>JAEUMA010000191.1 GCA_016793565.1 Rhizobiaceae bacterium | reverse complement strand
GCACCCGGCGCTGTTTCGTGGGCAGCGGCCAAAGGTGATCAATCTTTCCAGCAGCTACGGCTACCAGAGCCGCGGCTACTACGCCTCGCTGCTGGCCAGTTCGCGCGGCCATCGGGTCATACCCTCGGTCGAGACGATGATCGACCTGTCGGAACGCAAGCTTTACGAGCATGCGCTTCCAGAACTCGACGTAGCGCTTAACAAATGCCGCAAGGCCCTGGGCGGAACCTTTCCGGCGAAGGTGTCCATCTTTTTCGGCATCGGCCCCGGCAAAGCATGGGATCGGTTTGCCAAGCTGCTCTTCGACTGGTTTCGCGCCCCGGCGCTGGAAGTGTCGATCGAAGATGGCGAATGGGCCGTCATCCGCAAGATTGGTTTCCTGCCGCTTCCGCGCATGCGGCCGGACGAGCGCAATCGCTTCCTCTCCTGCCTGGAAACCTACACGTCACGCGAATGGCGCGACACCAAGGGACGCACGCCGGCGCGGTATACCTTCGCCACGCTGGTGAACCCGCATGAGGAGATGCCGCCTTCGGAGATCGCCTCGCTGCGCTACTGGGCAAAGATCGCAGAGCGCATGGGCGTGGAGGTGGAGCCGATCACCTCGAAGGACCTGGCTAAGCTCGCCAATTACGACGCGCTCTTCATCCGCGAGACGACGTCGATCTCCAACCACACCTATCGCTTCGCCCGCCGCGCTCAGCAGGAAGGCATGCCCGTCATTGACGACCCGCTGTCGATGATCCGCTGCACGAACAAGGTCTATCTCAACGAGCTGATGGCCTACAACAAGGTGCCGGTGCCGCCGACGGTGATGATCGCCGGGCCCGGCGATCTCGAAATGGCCGCCGACTCCTTAGGCTTTCCGCTGGTTCTCAAGATCCCGGACGGCGCTTTTTCGCGAGGGGTTCGCAAGGCCTCAAACCAGGCCGAACTCAAGGCGCTGGCGAGCAAATGGCTGGAGGACTCCGACCTCCTGATCGCCCAGAAATTCCTCCCGACCGAGTATGACTGGCGCGTCGGCGTGCTGGGCGGACAGCCGCTGTTCGCGGTCCAGTATCTGATGGCGAAGAAGCACTGGCAGATCGTCAACCACGAGCGTGCCGGCAAGCCGGAGCAGGGCGGCATCAAGACCTTCACGCTCAAGGATGCGCCGCCGGCCGTGGTGGAAACCGCGGTTCGCGCAGCCCGATGCATCGGCGACGGGCTCTACGGCGTGGACCTCAAGGAAACGAAGGACGGCGTCTTCGTCATCGAGGTCAACGACAACCCCAATCTCGACCACGGCTGGGAGGATTCGGGCGAGAAGGACGAAGTCTGGGTTCGCCTTACCCAGTGGTTCCTGGAACGCCTTGAGCGCCCCGGCCGCTGAGCGAGCGGGGCGCCGGTACCTGCGAAGTCGCCTTCTCTAAAGCTGAGAGGTTATCTCGCCGATGTTCGGCTTCGGCCGGTACGGCGCGCGCGCCGCGCGCATGTACTCAGGTCGCGGTGCCGGCTTGACCACCGGGGCGACAACCTTGGCAGGCTTTGTCGGGCGCGCGGGCCATCTGATTGAAATGTGGGTGAGG
>JAEUMA010000185.1 GCA_016793565.1 Rhizobiaceae bacterium | reverse complement strand
GCTGTCGGCGGAAACTTGGGGTTGAGATGTTCGACCTTCCAGCCGGCGGGCACGCCCCCGGCGGCGCCGTCAAACTGGCCGACCCACAGCGGCTCACTGGCGACCGCTGCGGTGAACGCGAAAAAGAGGCCAAAAACGCCGAGCACACGATGTGCTGCGATTGGGCGCCTGCGGTGAAGACGTGATTGTGACGCCATGCTCAGCCCCGCCGCCAGTCATGAAAACGCGCCACCCAGGCCAGCAGGCCCTGCGGCGCATGCGCCCGCTTCCAGACGCCGGCTGCGTACTTGTTGGCCTCGGCCAGCGTCGGGTAAATGTGGATGGTGCCGAGAATCTTGTTGAGGCCGATGCCCTGCTTCATCGCCAGCACGTAGTCGGCGATCAGGTCGCCGGCGTGTTCGCCGACGATGGTGACGCCGAGGATGCGGTCCTTGCCCGGCACGGTCAGCACCTTGACGAAGCCGTGCGCCTCGCCGTCGGCAATCGCCCGGTCGAGGTCGTCGATGCCATAGACGCTGACCTCATAGGCAATGCCCTTCTCCTTCGCTTCCAGCTCATTGAGCCCGACCCGCGCCACCTCCGGCTCGACAAAGGTCGCCCACGGAATCACCGCGTAATCGGCGCGAAACTTCCTGAACGGATCGAACAGCGCATTGACCGCCGCATACCAGGCCTGATGCGCGGCGGTATGGGTGAATTGATACGGCCCGGCGACATCGCCGGCAGCATAGATGTTCGGGAACTTGGTCTGCAGAAATTCGTTGACCTCAACGGTGCGCGCCGCCGGAATGCCCAGCCCCTCCAGCCCGTAGCCCTTGAGATTGGCGCTGCGGCCGACGGCGACGAGCACGGCATCGAAGGCGATACGCACCTCCTGCCCGGCATGTTCGGCGACCAGCAGTTGCTGCGCACTGTCACGTTCGAAACGCTTCGCGGCATGTTCAAGCGCGACGGCGATGCCTTCGGCGACAAAACGCTGGCGCACCATTTCCGAGACCTCCGGGTCTTCGCGCATCATCAGGCGCGGCGCCATTTCCACTTGCGTCACCTGGCTGCCGAGGCGGGCGAAGGCTTGCGCCAGTTCGCAGCCGATCGGCCCGCCGCCGAGCACGACCAGCCGCGGCGGCAAGTTGCGCAACGACCAGATGGTGTCCGAAGTGTAATGCGTGACGTCGGCCAGCCCCGGAATCGAAGGCACGAAAGGCCGGGCACCGGTGGCGATGACGATGCTGCGCGTTGTCAGCTGCTGGCGGCTGCCGTCTTCGGCAGTGATCTCGACCGCCCACGGCGAGACGATTTTCGCCGTGCCGGTGAGCACCTCGACGCCGAGCTCGGTATAGCGCGTCACTGAATCATGCGGCGCAATGTCGGCAACCACCCGCTGAACGCGCGCCATGATTTCCGCAAAGGACCAGCGGGCCTCGGTCTGCGCGATGCCATAATGGGCGCTGCGCTGCATCTGCGCCAGCAATTTCGCCGAGCGGATCAGCGCCTTGGAGGGCACGCAGCCGGTATTCAGGCAGTCGCCGCCCATACGGTGTTTTTCGACCAGTGTCACTTTGGCCTTCACCGCCGCTGCGATGTAGGCAGTGACCAGCCCGGCGGCACCGGCGCCGATCACCACCAGATTGCGGTCGAAACGGGCCGGGCGCGACCAGCCGGCATAGACCCGGCGCGCCTGGACCAGATCGACCCCTTTGCGCGCCAGCAGCGGGAAGATGCCGAGCAGGACAAAGGACGCCAGCAGCCCCGGCGAGACGATGCCGGACAGCGAGTCGATCTGCGCCAGTTGCGTTCCGGCATTCACATAAACGACGGTGCCGGCGAGCATGCCGA
>JAEUMA010000151.1 GCA_016793565.1 Rhizobiaceae bacterium | reverse complement strand
ATCGACGAGATGGAAGGGTCGGCGGGAACGATCCTGGTGCCGTCCGGACTGATGGCCGTGGTGGTGCCGCTGCTGGCCTTTCTGTCGTCCGGCGACCATCTTCTGGTGGTCGATTCCGTCTATTGGCCGACGCGCAGCTTCGCCAACACGATGCTGAAGCGCATGGGCGTCGAGGTCGAATACTACAGTCCTTCGCTCGGCGCGGACATCGAGACGCTGTTGCGGCCTAATACCAAGGTCGTATTCACCGAGTCGCCGGGCACGGGCACTTTCGAGATCCAGGACATTCCGGCCATCGTCGCCGCCGCTCATCGGCACGGCGCGATCGTGATGATGGACAATACTTGGGCGACGCCGCTGTTCTTCCGTCCACTCGACCACGGTGTCGACATCAGCATCAACGCGGCGACGAAGTACCAGGGCGGTCACTCGGACGTGCTGATGGGAATAACTTCGGCCAATGCGGATTGCTGGCCCCGCCTGCACGAAACCTTCATTGCGATGGGCTGCATCAGCGGGCCGGACGACGTCTACCAGGTGCTGCGCGGCCGACGCAGCATGGGCGTGCGCCTGGAGCGCCACCAGGCGAGCGCGCTGGAACTCGCGCGCTGGCTGGAGGGGCAGCCGGGCGTTGCCCGCGTACTGCACCCGGCGCTTGAGAGCTTCCCGTCTCACGCTCTCTGGAAGCGCGATTTCTCCGGGTCGAGCGGGCTTTTCTCGATCGTGCTCGACGGCGGCGACAAGGAGAAGGCCACCGCTTTCCTCAATGCGCTCTCGATCTTCGGCCTCGGCTATTCCTGGGGCGGCTTCGAGAGCTTGGCGGTCATGGTCAACATTGCCGACCGGACCCTGCCGCAGAGCTACGAAGGTCCGATCATCCGCCTGCAGATCGGCCTGGAGGATGTCGCCGACCTGAAGGCCGACATCGCGCGCGGCCTCGCGGCGGCGCAGGAATACGCCTGGTAATCGCAGCTAACTTATTGAAATCTTTGGCGATCCCGGCAGGATTCGAACCTGCGACCATCGGCTTAGAAGGCCGGTGCTCTATCCAGCTGAGCTACGGGACCGTCTCGCGGGACTGGTGCCCGCGTCGTCGCCTCGTCAATGCGTCCAGGGCGTCTTCCGGTCATAACGGAAATTGTCGGAGTACGAAATCTGCCGGCGTTTCGGCAGCTTCGGCTCCTCGACGCGGAACTGCAGCCCGGTTTTTTCCGCGTAGGCGACCGCCTCTTCCAGCGTCTCGAACGTCAGCCTGATCTGGCTGCGCATGTCACGCGAGCTGGTGTAACCCATCAGCGGATCGATCTTCTTCGGCATTTCCGGATCGAACTCCAGTACCCAATATCCGGTCTTGCCCTTGCCCGACTGCATCGCCGTCCTGGCGGGACTGAAAATTCGCGCCGACATGGTTGCCTCATCCGTTGCTTCGCCGACGGCGTGGCACCACCCCTCGCCGCGTCCAATGGCCGATCGATGGTCGGAGTGGCAGGATTCGAACCTGCGACCCCCTGATCCCAAATCAGGTGCGCTACCAGGCTGCGCTACACTCCGGACCGGCTCCGGTCCGCCAAGTCCCTAGGTTTTCCGGCGCGGCATGGCAAGGCAAATCTGGCGGTCACGATGCCGCTTCGTCGTCCTGCAGCGCATCGTTGCGCATCAGGCCGGCGGCAAGGCTGCGCGTAATACGCGCCTTCTGCTCAAGCGCGGCGCGGTCAAGGCGCTCCACCATCGCCATGGCGGCGGCCAGCGACCGTTCGATGCGCCGCACCAGGAATTCCACCACTTGCGGCTCGATGTCGACCTGGCGGTCGGCGAAAAGCTTGGTGATGACGCCGGCCAGCAGCATATCGTCCGGCTCGCGCACCTCGACCAGCGTCGCCGCGCGCAGGCGCGAAGCGAGATCGGGCAGGGTGACGGGCCAGGCCGCAGGCGGCCGGCGTGCCAGCAACAGCACATGCGTGCCCGACTGGCGGGCGGCGTTGACCAGGTGAAACAGGCCGGTTTCGTCCAGTTCCCCGGCGTCGACATCATCGACGAGCACCGGCTGCGGGGCGAGCGGGCCGGACAGGGCATGCCTATCAAGAAGCGCCGCGCCGCTGCGGCGGCGCCATACCTCGCCGAGATGCGTCTTGCCCGATCCGGCGGGGCCGAACAGCACCGCCAACGGGCCGGGCCAATCCGGCCAGCGGTCGATCAGGGCGACGGCAGAGGCGTTGGCCGGGGTGATGACCAGATCGTCGCGCGAGAATGCGGGCGAGTGACCTAGCTCCAGCGGCAGCTGCCGCGGCCGAGCCGGCTCGATCATGGCCTACGCTCTTGCCCTTGCGGGGAGCGCTGGTCGCCAATCACGGGACGGACTGGCAGCGGAGGCATAGCGGCCGAAGGCAGCGCCGGCGTCGGATCTGGCATCGCCTCACCCGTGTAGAGCGGCGAGGCGAGATAACGCGATATGGCGAAACGGATCAGAACGGCGACGGCGGCAGCTGCCGGCACGGCGATCAGAAGACCGACGAAGCCGAACAGCATGCCGAAGGCAAACAGCGCGAACATCAGCCAGACCGGGTGCAGACCGACGCTCTTGCCGACGAGACGCGGCTGCAGGATGTTGCCCTCGATGAACTGACCGGTGACGAAGACCGCACCGACCGCAGCCACCATCTTCCAGTCCGGCCAGAACTGCACGACCGCCACACCGATCGAGACGACCAGCCCCAGCATCGAGCCGATATAGGGGATGAAGCTGATCAGGCCGGCGAAAAGGCCGATCAGAATGCCGAACTTCAGCCCCACGACGGTCAGGCCGAAGGCGTACATGCAGCCGAGCACCAGGCAAAGCGTGCCCTGCCCGCGCACGAAGCCGGCGGTGGCGGCGTTGATGTCGGTGGCGATCTGGCGGACCGTGTCTACATGCGCGCGCGGCACCCAGCCGTCGACCTTGGCGACCATCTTGTCCCAGTCGAGCAACATGTAGAAGGCGACGACGGGCGTGACCACCAGCAGGCCGGCGATGTTGAACAGCGCGACGCCCGAGTCCCAGATCGACTGGAAGATCGCCGAAATGAAGCCGACACCCGAGGTCAGAAGCGATTCCATGCCGCGCC
>JAEUMA010000133.1 GCA_016793565.1 Rhizobiaceae bacterium | reverse complement strand
ATCTCTCATGAGGCTTGCCGAGCGCATCCAGCCCTATCTCTATGTACTGCCGCTGGCGATCCTGCTCGGTTTCGTGTTCGGCTATCCGCTGATCCGCATCTTCGAGTTCAGCTTCAAGATGGTGCGCGGCATAGACGGGCCGTGGATCGGCTTGCGCAACTACCAGCTCATCCTTTCGCAGGACGTGTTCTGGGAGGCGGTGCTGCACAATCTGCAGCTTCTACTGGCGATACCCGCCATGGTGTTCATCGCCCTGACCGTCTCGATTCTGCTCTACGAGCGGCTGGCCGGCTGGAAGCTCTATCGCATCATTGTCTTCGTGCCTTTTGTCCTGGCCATCCCCATCATCGCGGTGGTGATGAAGCGCATGTTCCAGTTCAGCGGTCCGGTGAACGAGGTGCTGCGATGGCTCAGCATGGACTTCATGGCGCTCGACTGGATCGGCTCGTCCGATGTCGCGCTGTGGACGGTGATGATCCTGATCATCTGGCGCGAGTCGGCGCTGGGCATCATCCTGTTTCTGGCCCGCCTGATGTCGCTCGACGAATCGCTGATCGAGGCGGCCAAGCTGGAAGGCGCCAACTGGTGGCAGCGTGCCCGCTACATACTCCTGCCGCAGATGCGCGGCGTGATCGAGTTCTACGTAGTCGTTTCCGTGATCACCATCCTTTCATCCGTGTTCGCCTATGTGTACGTCGTAGGCGGAGGTCGCGGCGGGCCAGGCACCGCGACGGTGGTGGTCGAGTTCTACATCTTCAACGCGCTCACCCGCATAAGCCTGCCCGGCATAGCTGCTGCTGCTTCGGTGCTGCTGTTCCTGGTCTCGGTCGCACTGATCTTCCCGCTGTTTCGTGCGCGCCGCATCGCAAAAGCGCAGGAGGCCTGATCGTGGACCGCGCGTGTACAGCCGGAGGGGCGTGGCGATGAAGCTTGCCGACCTTCCGAAACACGCGGTGCTTCTGTTCGCCTCGTTCCTGGCGTTGGTGCCGACGCTGTTCATGATCATGACGGCTTTGAAGTCCGACGAGGAGTACGCCGTCGACAAGCTTGGACCACCGGATACGGTCGTGCTCGACAATTTCCGCGGGGTACTGGTCGACAGCCCGTTCCTCGACTGGATGCAGAACAGCGCCATACTGGTGATCGGCTCGGTCCTGCTCAGCACCGTGGTGTCCTGCCTGGCGGCATTCGCGATCGCTCGCATGGAGTTCAAGGGGCGCGATACGCTGCTGGCCATCAGCACTTCGCTAATGGCGGTGCCGCCCATCGTGATGATCGTGCCGCTTTTTGTGCTGTACAGTCGGCTGGGGCTGATCAGCACCTACCAGGGCGCGATCCTCATCTATGCAGGCCTCATATCGCCCTTCTCGGTCTACCTGCTGACGACCTTCTTCCGCACGGTGCCGAACGAGCTCTTCGAATCCGCCCGGCTGGACGGCGCGAGCGATCTCACCATCCTGATCAAGATCGTACTTCCGCTCTCGGCTCCCGCCCTGGTCACGCTGGTGGTCGTCAACTCGCTCTATGTCTGGAACGACCTGCTGATTGCCATCATCTTCCTCCAGGACGACGCCAAGCGCACGCTGATGGCTGGTATCAGCGTTTTCCAGGGGCGTTACAACAACCAGGTGCCGCTCACCATGGCCGGCATGGTCATCGCCAGCGCGCCGATGCTGATCCTCTACATCGTGTTCCAGAAATATTTCATCCGCGGCCTGATGGCTGGGGCGGTCAAGTGACGGACGGCCCGATCACCATCGCCGGTAGCAAGCTGTCGCTGACCGTCAACCCGCGCGTCGGGGGAACGATCACCGCGATCACCCATCTGGAACTCGGCCTTTCCGTGCTGGGCACGGTGCCGTGGGACGCCGTCGACGCGCCGATTGGCGGCCTCGCGCCGCCGACCGAGGCGGAGTGGCTGACCCGCTACACCGGTGGCTGGCCGCTGCTGTTTCCGAACGGGGGCGACGCCTGCATGTTCGACGGGGTGTTTCACGGCTTTCACGGCGAGGGTTCGATCGCGCCCTGGCGGGCGGCTGTCGGAGAGGGCGGCATCAGCCTGACGCGCCGCTTCTTTTCGGTGCCGGTCGAAATGCGGCGCGATCTGGTACTGGAAGGCGACGTGCTGGTCATCCGCGAGTGCGTCCTGATGAAGGGTCCGCGCCCGATCGAAATCATGTGGGGGCATCACCCGACGTTCGGATCGGATCTTTTAGCGGGACCCGTGGAGATCAGCACCAGCGCCCGCAGGGCGAGCGCGGAGGCGGTCTACGATCCGCCCGCCAACCCCCTGACGCCTGGCGCGCAAGGTGCATGGCCGTCTCTGGCCGGCAAGGCGGGGCCGTTCGATCTTGCGCATCCCGCGGGTCCGATCGCGGCGTCGGCCTATGTGGAGGACTTCGACCAGCGCGCCTGGATCGCCATGCGCCGTCTGGACGACGCCATCGGTGTGGCGCTGTCGTGGGACGCGTCCGTGTTTGCCTGTGCGTGGCTCTGGTACGAGCTCGGTGGTACGCCAGAGGCGCCGTGGCACGGTCGCGGCAACGTCATAGGGCTGGAGCCGAATACCACCAAGCCGGCGCTGGGCCTGGCTGAGGCGAGCCGCCGCGGCGGCAGGCTCTTGCGGCTGGAGCCCGGGGCGGACATGTCGACGGAACTGCGGTTGCACGTCTTCAAGCCGCGAGGTGCGGTTGCCGGTGTCGACGCCGACGGACGGGCTTCGCGCACGTAGGGTGCGGTGCGGCAGCGGCCGCAAGTTCTCACCTACGCCAGAAACGCAAAGAGCCCGCCGAAGCGGGCTCTCGCGTAACCTATATGGCGGCGATCAATAGCCGTCCGGGCACGGGGCGGTGTAGATCGAGCCGTTCTTGCCGCGGTACTTGCAGTAGCGCTCGCCCTGCGGCGTGGTCGCGGAGCCGATCACGGCGCCCAGAATGGCGCCGCCGGCGGCGCCGGCGACAGTCGCGCCGGTATTGCCGCCAATCGCCTGGCCCGCCAGGGCGCCGACGCCCGCGCCGATCAGACCGCCGGTGGCAGCACGCTTTTCCTGTTCAGTTGACGATGCACAGCCGGCAACCGCCAGCGCGACCGCGGCAGTGAGCGATAGGGTCAGGATACGAAGGGACATGGCGCTTCCTCAATAGCGAAACAGAGGGGTTGTTAGTCGTCAGGCAATTGTGTCGAGCTTGTGGCGCACAGCGTAGACATGCCTGCGTTTCCCGCCCATGGCAGAAAACGGATATGCACCGAATTGGTTCCCGCGCCGTAGAACCCCAGCGCAGGAAACCGTCCTGTCAGGCGACGGCGCGTGCCAGCGCGCACTGCGACCACAGTTCCGACAAGGCACCCACCAGATGCTCGATGTCGGCGTCGGTGTGCAGCGGGGAGGGCGTGATGCGGAGGCGCTCGGTCTTGCGCGGCACTGTCGGGTAGTTGATCGGCTGCACATAGATCGAATAGCGGTCGAGCAGGATGTCGCTGATGAACTTCGCCTTGCTGGCGTCGCCCACCATCACCGGCACGATGTGGCTGGGGTTCAGCATCGTCGGGATGCCGATCCGGTCGAGGCCCGCCCGCACCTTGGCGACGCGGTCCTGGTGCCTGCGGCGCTCGAACGGGCTTGCCTTGAGGTGGCGGATCGAGGCCACCGCGCCGGCGGCCACATGCGGCGGCAGCGAAGTGGTGAAGATGAAGCCCGAGGCGAAGGAGCGTATGAAGTCGCAGAGCGCGGTCGACGCCGCGATGTAGCCGCCGACGACGCCGAAGGCCTTGCCGAGCGTGCCCTCGATGATGGTGAGCCGGTGCATCAGGCCTTCGCGCTCGGCGATGCCGCCGCCGCGGGGGCCGTACAGGCCGACGGCATGCACCTCGTCCAGATAGGTCATGGCGCCGTGCTTTTCAGCGACATCGAGAATCTCGGCGATTGGCGCGATGTCGCCGTCCATCGAATATACGCTCTCGAAGGCGACGATCTTGGGAACGTCGGCGCCGTATTCCGACAGCAGACGATCGAGATCCTTCGGGTCGTTGTGCTTCCAGATTCGCTTTTCGGCGCGCGAATGGCGGATGCCCTCGATCATCGAAGCATGATTGCCCTCGTCGGAGAAGATTACGCAGCCGGGGATGTTGCCGCCCAGCGTCGAAAGGGTCGCCCAGTTCGAAACGTAGCCGGATGTGAAGAGCAGCGCGGCTTCCTTGCCATGGAGGTCGGCGAGTTCGCGTTCCAACATGACATGGTAGTGGTTGGTGCCGGAGATGTTGCGGGTGCCGCCCGCGCCCGCGCCACAGCGGTCGAGCGCCTCGTGCATGGCGGCGATCACCTTGGGATGCTGGCCCATGCCGAGATAGTCGTTCGAGCACCAGACGGTCACTTCGCTGGTGGTGTCGCCCCGATAGCGCGTCGCGCGAGGAAAGGAGCCCGCCTGGCGCTCCAGCTCTGCGAAGACACGATAGCGCCCCTCATTGTGGAGGCCGCTCAGCTTCTTCGCGAACAGGGCTTCGAAATCCATGGTCGTCCTTTCCTGCTGCCCTCGGCCGGTTTCGCGGTTCGAAGGTGGCTGCGGCGCCTGTCCTGAAAACGGAGCGCCGCGATCGTCCTGTCCGATCCGCCGGGCGGTCGTCGTCGACCCGCCGGCGGAGCCTTGCGCATCCCGCCGACCGAGTCATGCCCCGGATACAACGGACATCGTGATTTTCCATAGGCAAGTGCCGTGGCACGTGCAAGGAAACTATCGACCCGCGCCGGAATGCCGCGTTTGCGACAGCCCCTCATGCGCAGGTTTGCACCCCTCCATATCGGCCCGAACTGCGAGGCTCCTTGATCCTCGTCAAGTCGGGTTTGCCGTAGTCAACGCCGGCGGCCGCCGGATTATTCCCTCTCCCTGCTCACGCACACAGCCGGCGCGAATTAACGTTTCGGTGGGACGAGCGGCCTATGTTGCGTTCAGACCATGATGGTCCGAGAGACGGGCGCCGCCTCCTCATGCCGATGAATGATAGCATGCTTCTGATCGCGCAAGCCGCGTTCTATTTCGGCGTGATGGCGGGGCTCTTCCGCCTGCGGGCGCGTTTCGGCATCGGGCTTTTCTTGTGCGCGCTCGGGGTCATGCATTTCCTCGAGACCTATCTAGCCAGCGTGTTCTACGTCGAGACTCCGTTCGGCCTGGTCTCGCCCGGATCGGCGGTGCTGTTTTCCGGCAAGCTGGTGATGCTCCTGCTCCTCTACATCAAGGAGGACGCGGCAGCGGTGCGCCAGCCCATATACGGGCTGCTTCTCGGCAACGCGCTGATGGTCGGCTTCGTGCTCTTCCTGCGCCAGCACGAGGTGGCGCTCCTCCCGGACGGCCGCACGCCGGATCTCGCCTTCATCGACGAGATGGGCTGGCTGATGGTGTGGGGCACCTCGCTGCTCTTCGTCGATTCCATCCTGCTCATCCTTTTCTACGAGAAGCTCAGGAGGGGGCTGCACCGCATTCCCTATTTGCGACTGGCGGTGGCCGTCTGCGGCGTACTCACCTTCGACCACGCGGGCTTCTACGCCGCGCTGCGTCTGCTCAACGACGCTCCGCTCGTTGTCTTCTTCGGCGGCTGGGCGGCCAAGATGGTGGCAGGGCTGTTTTTCAGCGCTGCGCTGCTGTTCTACCTGCGCTGGTTCGAGGCCCCACAAGCGCTGCCGAAACGTCCATTGCGCGACATCTTCGAAGTGCTCACGTACCGTGAGCGCTACGAGGCGCTGATCGCCAATGCCGGTCGCGACAGCCTCACCGGCCTTCTCGACAAGGGGCGTTTCGAGAGCGTGGGCGAGCGGACGGTGGCGACGGTGCTGGACACCGGACGGCCGCTGTCCCTGCTGATCGTCGACGTCGATCACTTCAAGTCGATCAACGATCGTTTCGGTCACATCGAGGGCGACCGCGCGCTGCGGTTCATCGCCGATGTCCTCGGCTCGGTGGTCGACGCCGACCATCACGTCTTCCGCATCGGCGGCGAGGAGTTCGCGGTGCTGGCCGAAATACCGCATCCGATGGCCAGGCTGCTTGGAGAGCGCATCCGTCAGACGGTATCGTCCGCAAGCGCCGGACGGTCCTACCGCATGACGGTCAGCATCGGAGTGGCGACCCTGCGCAAGTCGACGGACGGTATCACGGGCCTGTTCGCGCTCGCCGACCAGCGCCTCTACGTTGCGAAGAGCGGGGGGCGCGATCGCGTGATCGGCGAGGTTTCGCGCAGCCAGCCGCCGGTGGACATCGCCC
>JAEUMA010000066.1 GCA_016793565.1 Rhizobiaceae bacterium | reverse complement strand
TCATGGCGTACGTCACTCCGGCTTCGGCGCCGGCTTTTCGCCGGAATCGTAAGCTTCCCAGCCTTCACCCTGGAACACGTCGCGGCCGAGCTGCAGCAGCACCGATGCGAAGTCGACGAAAACCGGATTGTCTTTGATGCGGCCTTCTTCGACTCGCCAGAAATCCATGTAGGGCATGCTGATGCGTTTGCCGGTGGCGGGAATGCCCATGAAGGTACCGTAATGCGTCGCCTCCAGGATACCAAAGCATGCAGCCCATTCGCCGTCGGCGATGAACTGTTCCGTCTTGTAGACGCGGTCCTTGAACGCGGCGCGTATAGGCAACTGCCAATTGTTGCGGAACTCGGCGAGTCCATGCTTGACGCCGCAGCCGACATTGCCCCGCCAGGTGAAATCCTCGTGGAAGTGAAGGTGTGTCTCGTTATATGCGCGGCCGAGACCGTCCTCCATGTCCTTGACGATGCGGAGCGTTTCGGCCGAGTGGGCGGCGTGTTCTTCGGCGTTTGTCATCAGAGCTTCTCTGCCGGTTGTTGGAGGAAATGGTTCAGCCCTTCACGGCGCCGGCCGTGAGACCGTCGACGATGCGCCGCTGGAAGAAGATAATGAGGATGAAAAGCGGCACGATCATCGAGACGGTCGCGGCGACGGCGAACATCAGCTTGCCGGCGTGCTGCTCGCTGCCGAGGAAGGCTGCGGTAGTCGGCACCATGGTCTGGTTGGATTCCGACAGCAGCATCGCACAGATAACGAAGTCGCTATAGCCGACGAGGAAGCTGAAGATGCCAGTCGTCACGACGCCGGGCCACATCACCGGCATGATGGCGAGGCGGAAGGCCTGGAAGCGCGTGCAGCCGTCCACCAGGGCGGATTCGTCCAGCTCTCTCGGAACGGTCAAGAAGAAGGAGTGGAGGAGCCATAGCGTGAAGGGCTGGTTCAGGGCGACAAGAACGATGGCCGCTGTCGTGAGATGGCCCCACAGGTTGAACTGGAAGAAGGGCAGCAGGTAGCCTGAAATCAGCGTCAGCCCTGGCATGGCGCGGAAGATCAGCGCCGCGATCAGGACCCAGAAGGCGTAGCGGTGGGTGGAACGGGCAAGCGCATAACCACCCAGCGTTCCGAAAGCCAGTGAAATCAAGGTCACCGAGCCGGTCAGGATCAGCGTGTTGGCCGCCGGTCGCCAGAACGCCTCCTCGAACCAAAGGCCGCGGTAATTCTCCAGCGTGAAGCTGCTTCCCGTCAGTTGCAGCGTGCGCGGGCCGAGCAGCGCATCGCGCCAGCCTCCGTAGGAGAAGAAATCCGCCTGGATCTTGAAGCTTCCCCAGACGGTCCAGACGAACGGAAAGGCTGCGCCCACCAGCCAGACCAGGATGAAGATCGTCGCCGCCGACATCCACGCCGGTGAGGGGCGAAGCGCGCGTCCCGACACGGTCAGGCCTTTCCCTTGAAAGTTTGCCAAGAGCGGACCATGGATGGCATCATCAGCAGCGCGATGCACAGGATGGTCAGCATCGATGTGGCGGCTGCCGAGCCGTAGAGGCGTGTCGTACCGTTCATGAGGTCCTTGAATACCAGCACGGACAGAGACGAAGCCTGCGCCGTCGCCGAGAACGCGACGATCGACTCGAAAACGCGAAAGTTGTCCATGATGAGCACGAGCGTCAGGAAGATGGCGATGGGCCGCAAATGCGGGAAAACGACGAACCGCTGCTGCTGCCAGCGCGAAGCGCCGTCGATGATGGCCGATTCCAGCGTATCGCGCGGGACAGTCTGGATGGCAGCGTAGAAGACGATGAAGACGAAGGGTGCGGAATTCCACGCTCCGTGGACAAAGAGCACAACCCAGGTCAGCGTCCTGGACGCCTTCAGCGAGAGGTCGGGATTGCCCGACAGCGCAATAAGCGCCGCGCCGATAAGGCCGCGCGCGTCGATCATCCAGAACAGCACGAGAGCGCCGAGAAAAGTCGGCACCAGCATCGGCAGAAGGGTGAAATAGGTAATCGCCCCGCGCAGGCGCTGCGGAACCATGTTGACCGCTAGTGCGATCAGCAGCCCCAACCAGAGAGACAGCGGCGTGACGACGAAGGTGTATGCCAGGGTGAAGAGCAGCGCCCTGTAGAAAGGCAAGTCGGTGATTTTGCTCAGCGCCTGCCAGACGTTCGGCGCTGTCCGCCAGATCTCGGCGACATCTGCTACCGCCAGATGCGCGGAATTGAAGTAGGTACCCAGGCCGTTGAACTTGCCGGCGGGTTGCGCCTCCTCCAGCTTCCTGGTGGCTTCTGCATCCACTCGCGTTTCTGTCGTGCACCCGGCGAACGGATCGCAGGTCTCGGTCTCAATCAGGACGCGCGGATGTTCGATGTGTAGGGACTGGAAGGCAGACGACAGGATCGGCAGAGCTATAAAGATCAGCATCGCCGAGAGGGAAGGCAGCATGAACGCAAAGAACGTGCGATGCGGCATGCTGCGCTCCCTGGCAGTCGGCCTTCGTTACCACCCGGCAGGCCGTGCAGTTCTACTTGATGAAGCCTGCGGAAGTCGCCGCTGTGATGTAGGCCTTCTCAGCATCAGCCAGGGTCTCTTCGGCACTTTTCTTTCCCTGGATGAAATCGGCGATTTGCGCGCCAAGCGCTTCATGCAATAGGCCCATATAGGGCACCGTCGGGTAGGTCGGCGATCCGCCTTTCACCGAATTGATTACGCCCATTGCCGCCGGCGTCGGCTTGTAGCCGTCGATCAGCCAGACGGCATCCTCGGGATGTTTTGCAGCCATATCGGGGGAGATGCCGTGCAGCATCGCCCGGAAGGAAGCTTCGGCATCGGCATCGGAGATGTTCTTGGCTATGGTGAAACCGTCCCACCACACCATAGTGGCGGGCGTCTTGCCTCCGCCGACCGTCGGCGCGACCGTTAGGTGTGTATCCTTGGCCGTTTCCGGAGAGGGGCTCTGGCCGGGCAGGACGAGCGCGGCGCTGGAACCCCACATATTGGCCATGGCGACCTGTCCAGCGTACCATTTCGGCCGGAACACGTCGGAATCGTAGGTCAGGTAGTCGGGACCGATGAAAGGCACCATTTCCTTCATCAGGTTCAGCGCCTGGCCGGCCTTTTCCTTGTCGATCGCCGGGTTCGCGGTGCCCTGCTCGAAGAGCGTGCCGCCGAGTCCGCCATAGTAAATGTTGAGAAATTCCTCCGCGATGTCCCAGGTCGGCAGGAACGACATCGCAAGCGGTTCCTTCATGATGCCCTTGTCGCGGATCGTCGCGGCGGCGGCGAGCACCTCCTCATAGGTCTTTGGAACTGCGACGCCGGCCTGCTTGAGCACGTCCTCGCGGTAGTAGAAGTGCTGAGCGTTGGCCATGAACGCGATCGCCATCGTCTTGCCGCCGATCTTGATCAACTGACTGGGCTGCAGCTGCTGCCCGAATTTTGCTACCAGATCATCAAGGGGGCGGATGAGGTCGGCCGACAACAGCGGGCTCAGCGAGCCGTTGGCTACGACGACCACCGAATACTGGGCCGGATTGGCGGTCAGCGCGGCCACCATCAGGTCGGCGAACGCCTTGTTATGGTTAGCCGTGATCTTCACATCCGCAGTCGCGCACTCCGCCGCCGTGCCCGTGACGGTGCGTATGGATTGGAAGTCATTCGCCAGAATGTTGACCGTTCCGGGAGCGATGCCGCAATCGGCGTAGGCGGGCACGGTCAGGAAAGCCGCTGATACGGCCATGAACGCTAGAAGGCGCTTCATTCGCGTGGTCTCCGGTTGTGTTCCCCGCGGTCCGGCGCCGGCTTGCTCGTGGCGAACTGCAACGGTCGCGCGCCGCTTGTCACAAACGTTAGCACGGCTGAATACGTTTGCAAGAAATATTTGCATACGCATGCAGTTGCGGTATGGTGGTTGGCAGTCACCGGCAGCGAGGTTCCGAAAGTGAGCGACTTCCAGGCGGAAAAGGACCTCGTTCGGGCGCACCATATCGCAATAGCGCGGGCAGGTGCGGATACCATCACAGCGGCCCTGGCGGAACACACCTCCCTGAACTGGCGCTGGCGAGGCATGCATCCGTTTCACGAGCAGTTTGGAGCGGGGGCCGTCGCCGACGTCTTCTGGCGCCCATTTCTCCATGCGATGACGAAGCTCCAGCGCCGGCCCGACATCTTCATGGCCGGCCTGAACGAAATGGATGGCTTCAAGTCGGTCTGGGTCGTATCGATGGGCCATCTCATGGGGTTGTTCGACCGGCCCTGGCTCGGCATCCGGCCCTCCGGGAAGATTTCCATGATGCGTTATGTCGAGTTCGACCGGGTCGAGAACGGCCGCATCACCGAGACGGCGATGTTCTTCGACATTCCGCAAGTGATGATCCAGGCGGGCCAGAACCCTTTTCCACCGCAGACGGGCGCGCATCTCGTCCAGCCTGGCCCGGCGACCCACGAGGGTCTGATGTACGGCCCGCAGGACCCTGCCAAGGGGCACGCGACGCTCGGCGCCATCAACGCCATGTTGAACGACATGCGCACTACCGACCGCAGCAAGGGCGTCCAAGGTTATGCCGAGGAACTCGCCCGCACATGGAACGACGACATGATCTGGTGGGGACCGGCGGGCATCGGCGCGACCTACACCATCCCGCGCTACATCAGGCAGCATTCGGGGCCGTTCCGTGTCGCGCTTTCCAAGGGCTACCGCTTCAACGGACACCTTTGCCGCATGGCAGAAGGGCATTTCGGCGGCTTCTTCGGCTGGGCCAATCTCACGCTGGTCAATTCCGGCGGCTACATGGGTATGACCGCCAGCCCGAACCCCGCCGACATGCGGGTCGTCGACCTCTATCGCGAGGAGAACGGCAAGCTGTCGGAAAACTGGATCTTCATCGACATCCTGCATTTCCTGAACATGCAGGGGCTGGACGTCCTGGCGCGCATGGAGGAGCTGTCGCAGCCGTCGCTGGAAGCCTGATCGGGGTAAGACAGATCGACGTCAAGGCTTGTAAGGTCGGGAGCGGGCAATGGATATCGCGCCCACGTATGACTTTATCGTGGTCGGAGCGGGGTCGGCGGGTTGCGCGGTCGCGGCCGGCCTGATCGAGGCGCAATCGGGGTCCGTGCTTGTCGTCGAGGCCGGGCCTCCAGACAGCGGCCCGCTCGTCAAACCGCCGCTAGGGCTGGTCTGGCTGATGGGCAGCAAGAGAGACTGGCGGTTCCGCTCATCGCCGCAGAAAGCTCTCGGCGGCCGCCGGATCCGAATCCCGCGGGGGCGCATGCTGGGTGGCTCCTCCTCCATCAATTCGATGGTTTGGTTCAGGGGCCGGCGCGACGATTTCGACAACTGGAATGTCGACGGTTGGCGTTGGGTAGATGTCGAGCCGGCCTTTGAAGCGCTGGAGAGGGCGTTTCGTCCCGCACGGCTTGCCGATCCGCATCCGCTCAGCGAAGCCGTGCACGCTGTGCTGGGCAACAATGGGATGGGCCCGCCGACGCCAGAATATGAAAGCTCCGGCGTCTTCCACTACAACATGCACAACGGGCGGCGCTGGTCTGCCGCCGACGCCTTCTTGCGCCCGGCGCAGCGAAAGGGTGGCCTGACCGTCCTGACCAGCCGCCAAGTGGATCGGATTGCATTCAGCAAGGGCCGCGCTAGCGAGATTGTGTTCACCGACGGCTCGACGCTCGGGGCGCGAAAGGGGATTGTCCTTTCCGCAGGTTCGATTGGCTCGCCCGAGATCCTCTTGCGATCCGGCGTAGGGCCGGCGGCAGACCTCGCTGCGGCTGGCATCGCGCTGACGGCGCGTTCCGAGCAGGTCGGTCTAAATCTGCACGATCATCCGACGGCGGGTATCCATTATGTCGGCGACGATGCAGGTTACGGCGCGACGCTGCGCCAGATACCGCTCTGGGCCAAGGCCCCGTTTCGCTACCTGTTTTCGGGCCAGGGGCCTATCGGCTCCCCGACTGTGGAGGCGGGCGCCTTCTTCAACGCGCGCGAGGACGGCGGGCCGCCCGACATCCAGGTCCATTTCATTCCGTTCATGATGGGGTGGCAAGATCGGCTGATCGTCCCCGGGTCGGGCTATTTCACCGACGTATGCGTCTGTCGACCACGATCTCGTGGAGCGCTGCGCCTAGTCGATGGCGAGGTCGAGATCGACCTCGGGCTGCTCAATGATCCTGCCGACCTGGAATTGCTCATAGCAGCCTTCAGGCGGCTGCGGCGCATCATGGACGACGCACCGTTCGGCGCAAGGCGGGGCGTCGAGGCATTCCCCGGTCTGCAGGCGGTCCGTACCGACGACGACATCCGCCGCCACATACTGGCGACCTGCGGTACCGCCTTCCATCCCGTCGGCACGCTGCGCATGGGAACTGACGACGAGGCGCCGGTCACGCCGCGCCTGGCGGTACGCGGCGTCGAAGGGCTGTGGGTCGCCGACGCGTCGGTCATGCCGCAAGTGACGTCAGCCAACACCAATGCACCGTCGATGATGATCGGCTTGCGCGCTGCGTCGATGATTGCCGCCGATACTGGCGGCCAGCCTGGTTGAGCGCGTCGTACTAAGACTGCGTCGTCCCATTCTGTGCCTGTGTCGAATACGCTTCTATCTGAGCCGCTAGGGATGAGGCCGGCTTGCGGCACGATACCGCTTGCAGGCGGATTAAAAATGAATAGCATTCTGTTTTGAAGGTCGGTTGCCGAAGAGCAGCCCTTCGTTGAATGGGAGCTAAGCATGAAAAAGCGTGATTTGCTGGCGGCTGTGTCGATACTGGCTGCCGCGTCGTTCGCATCATCCTGGGCGCTGGCACAGGAAAAGCCGGTCTTAGGGCTGGTGATGTCCTTCAGCGGCTGGTTCCAGCCGATCGACGCCGACACCATCGCAGGCGCCAAGCTGGCGGTCGACGACATCAATGCGGCGGGCGGCGTCCTTGGCCAGCCGATCGAAATCGTCGAATTTGACAACAAGTCGGAGCCGCAGCTCGGAGCCGATGGAGCAATCGACGTGATCGACAAGGGCGCCAAGGCGATCCTGTTCCCGTCCGATTTCGACTTCGGCGCTCCGGGAGCTTTCGTCGCGCAGCAGAAGAACGTCGTCGCCTTCTCCGCTGCTTCCGATCCGAAGTTCGGCGTAAAGGGCGTCGGCCCGCTCGCCTATTCGGTTTCCAATGCGGGCCAAGCGCAAGGCGCGCTGATGGCGGAATGGGCCTACAACAAGAAGGGCTGGAAAAAAGCCTATGTGTTGCTCGACAACACGATTTCGTACACGAAGTCGCTGTGCGGCAGCTTCGCCGAGCGCTGGAAGGAACTGGCCGGCGCGGACGGGCTGCTCGGCGAGGATACGTTCCTCAACGGCGACGCCTCGATCGCCTCTCAGGTCACCCGCATTACCGGCCTCGCCGAAAAGCCTGACCTCGTTTTCCTGTGCTCCTATGCTCCCGGCGGGCCGAGCGCCATCCGACAGATGCGCGCGGCCGGCATCGATGCGGCGGTCCTGACCGGCGAGTCCATGGACGGAGACTACTGGATCGGCAGTGTGCCGGGACTCAGCGATTTCTACGTAGTCAACTACGGTTCCAAGTATGGCGACGACCCGGACCCGCAGGTGAACGCCTTCTTCGAGCGCTTCGAGAAGAAGTACGGCAAGAAGGCCGACGTCTCCTACGGCTTGCGCGGCTATTCCGCCGTCGAGGCGTGGGCGAAGGCGGCCAACAAGGCGGGCTCGCTCGACGGCGACAAGGTTGCCGCGGTGCTCGACACCTTCGACAAGGAGCCGCTCGTGATCGGCCCTACCACCTGGACGCCCGAACTCCACATCGCAACGACGCGGCCGATGTCCATCATCGCAGTAAAGGACGGAAAATTCTCCGCCGAGGGGCGCTACACGGTCGAGAAGTTCCCGCAGTTCTGACCGTTCGGTCAGGCGTATCGGGGAGGCGGCGTCTTGGAACTCGCGGCCGAAAGTGTATCGGTCCGCTTCGGCGGGCTGGTGGCGAATGACGACATCTCTCTCTCGATCGCGTCCGGCGAGGTGCTTGGCCTGATCGGGCCGAACGGCGCCGGCAAGACCACGCTTGTCAACATTCTGTCGGGCTTTCAGCGCCCGCATTCCGGCGCGATTCGGCTTGCGGGCACCGACATGACGCATCGCAAGCCCGGCGCCTTCGCGCGCGCCGGTATCGTGCGCAGTTTCCAGGCGGTGCGGCTTTTCCGTCGGCTCACCGTATCCGAGAACATCGAGGTGGGGCTGGTGGGGCGGGGCCTGAGCCGCGGCGAGGCACGGCGACAGGCATTTGCCATGCTCTCGGAGTTCGATCTCGGCCATCGCGCGGCGCAGCCGGCGAGTGCGCTGAGCTATGGCGAAGAGCGGCGCGTCGGCTTGGTGCGGGCGCTGGCGCTTGAGCCGCGCTTCCTTCTGCTCGACGAACCGGCCGCGGGACTGGCGGCGATGGAAGCCGAGGAACTGAAGCGGGCGATCCTGTCGATCCGCGACAATCGCGGGTGCGGCGTCCTCGTCATCGAGCACAACATGGCGCTGGTCATGAGCCTGTGCGACCGCATCCACGTGCTTGGCGGCGGCAAGACGATCGCGGCCGGCCGCCCGGAGGAGATCCGGCGCAACCCGGCGGTCCGCACCGCCTACCTGGGCAGCACCGCCGCATGAGGTCCGTGGTCGACATGCCGTCGTCCGGCACGATCCTGGCCGACGTCCGCGGCCTCGTCGTCCGCTACGGCGGCATTGCGGCCGTTCAGGGTGTCGACATCAGCATACGAGCCGGCGAAGCCGTCGCGATCGTGGGGCCGAACGGCGCCGGCAAGACCTCGCTGCTGTCGGCGATCGCCGGCATCGTCCGCCCGTCCGCGGGTTCAATCCACATCGGCGGCAAGCCGCTCGCCGGCTTTGCGCTCTCCGATGTCGTCCGGCAGGGTGTGGCGCTGGTTCCGGAAGGGCGCAACATCTTCGGCAGCCTGACCGTGTTGGAAAACCTCCGGCTGGGTGCGACGCCGCGGCTGGATGCTTCCGTCGCCGCCGACATCGACCGTGTCTTGTCCGATTTCCCCATTCTGGGCGAACGGCGCGACCAGCCGGCGGGCCAACTGTCGGGCGGCGAACAGCAGATGCTGGCGATCGCACGGGCGATGCTCTCCAGGCCGCGCCTTTTGATGCTTGATGAGCCGTCGCTGGGTCTGGCGCCTGCGATCGTCGACCGGGTCTATGACCTGCTGCGCGGGATACGCAGCCAAGGCGTGTCCGTGCTCGTGGTCGAGCAGAACGCGGCGCGCGCCTTCGCGTTTGCCGACCGCGCCTGCGTGATGAGCCATGGCGTCTTCACGCTCACCGGCACGCCTGGCGAAATCGGAAGCGACGCTGCCTTCGATTCCGCCTATTTCGGTGTCGCGATGGCCGAAAACGGGGGGCCGGTATGATCGGGCAGGCCATCCAGGTTCTCGTCGACGCCGTCAGCGTCGGTGGCCTCTACTCTCTGACCGCGCTCGGCATAGGCCTGATCTTCGGTGTCATGCGCCTGATCAACTTCGCGCATGCGCAACTCATCACCATCGCGGGCTACGCCCTGCTGGTCCTGCTGACGCCGTCCGCTGTGCTTGCGGTGCTCGGCGCGGTGGTGGCCGCCGTTCTGCTGGCGCTGCTTGTCGAGCGGACGGCGTTCCGGCCGCTGCGCGGAGCCGACCCCGCCACACTGCTGATCGCCTCCTTCGCGGTGAGCTTCTTCATCGAGAAGGTCACGATCATGCTGGTCGGCTCGCGGCCGAAGGGCGTTGACTTCCTTCCGGCGCTTGCTGGCCAGGTCGAGATCGCCGGGGTCCGCCTGCAACTGCTTCAGCTCGTGACGATCGTAGTCAGCGTCGTCCTCCTGGTGACCACGACTTGGTTTCTCAAGTCGACGCGGCTCGGCCTCGAGATGCGCGCCGCGGCGGAGAACTTCCGCATGGCCGAAGTTCTCGGCATCCGCGCCAATCGCGTCATAGCGACCGCCTTCGCCATCAGCGGACTGCTCGCCGCCGCCGTGGCCTGCCTGTTCGTGGCACAGACCGGCTTGGTCCAGCCGCGCATGGGCCTGCAACTGGTCATCATCGCCTTCGTCGGCACCGTCATCGGCGGCCTGGGCAGCCTCCCCGGTGCCGCCATCGGCGGCTTTCTGGTAGGTGTCGCCACGATCCTTCTTCAGGCGCTTTTGCCGCCCGATCTGCGCGTCTTTCGCGAGGCCTTCCTGTTCGTCGCGGTCACCGTCGTGCTGCTGTTCCGCCCACAGGGCCTGATCCCGGCGCGCGGCCTCAGGGAGCGCGTCTGATGGCCACCGCCCCGACCAGTCCCGAAACCGCCGCCAGCCGCTGGTTTCCGCTTGTCGTGCTGGTCCTCGTGGTGCTCGTGCTTGCAGGCGCTGCCGAATTTGCTCCGACGGTCGTGCAGCGACGCATCACGCAAGGCCTGATCAACCTTGTGGCGGTGGTCGGCCTCTATGTCTTCGTGGGCAATTCGGGCGTGCTCTCCTTCGGCAATGTGGCCTTCATGGCAATCGGCGCCTATGTCTCGGCGCTTCTCACCATGCCCGCCGCCGCGAAGGGCGTCTTCTTGCCCGACCTGCCCGCTTTTCTCGCTAACGCCGAGTGGCCGGCGCTGGGCGGCGCTCTGGCCGGCGGAGCCGCCGCCGCGCTTGTCGGCCTGGTCGCCGGCTTTCCGCTGATGCGGCTCTCCGGCATCTCCGCCAGCATCGCCACCTTCGCGATCCTCGTCGTAACCTATGTCGTTCTCGGCAACTGGACGTCGATCACCGGCGGCCAGAACTCGCTGATGGGACTGCCGATCTATGTCGGTCTGTGGACGGCCGCCGGCTGGGCTGTCGTCGCGATTGTGGTTGCGTTCCTGCATCAGGAATCGCGCTCGGGCCTTCTGCTCAGGGCCTCGCGTGAGGACGAGGTGGCGGCTGCGGCCTCCGGCGTCCACATGGTTTCGCACCGGCTCGCCGCCTTCGTCGTCAGCGCCTTCCTGTCCGGGATCGCCGGCGTGCTGCTCGCCCATTTCCTTGGCGCCGTGCGCGTCGAGACCTTCTATCTCGACCTTACCTTCCTGATCATCGCCATGCTCGTCATCGGCGGCATGCGCAGCCTGACCGGCGCCGTCGCCGGCGCGATCGTGATTACCCTGCTCACCGAGTTGATGCGCCAGGCCGAGGTCGGCGTCACCGTCGGCGCGACGACCATCGCCGCGCCCGGCGGGCTCGGGGACGCGGTGCTCGCCCTGCTCATGCTCCTCATCATCCTCTTCCGCCCTGACGGCATCGCGGGCGGCAGGGAAGTGTCCCGACCGTTCAGGCCGGCGATTGCCATGCCCGAAAACCAGCACAGGAAAGCGCAATGACAGACAACCCGCCTCCGCCGCCCCACGTCGATCCCAATGCGGTGACAGAGGTCGCGCCCGGCATATATGTCATCTCGGACCGCCGCGTGCCACTGGTGCCTAACATCGGCATCGTCCTCGGAAAGGAGGCCGCCCTGGTGGTCGATACCGGGATGGGGCCGGAGAACGGCCGCAAGGTGCTGGCCGCGGCGAAGCGCCTCGCCGGAGACCGTAAGCTGATTCTTACGTTGACACACTTCCATCCGGAGCATGGCTTCGGTGCGCAGGCCTTCAAGGGTGAAGCGACGATCATATACAACGCCGCCCAGCGCGACGAACTGACCGCCAAGGGACCAGCCTATCTGGGCATGTTCCGGAGTTTCGGCCCCGGCGTCGCTGCCGCGCTCGAAGGCACCGAGCTTGTCGCGCCCGACGAGGTCTATGCCGGTGACGCGCATTCGATCGATCTCGGCGGTCGCCTGGTCGAGTTCAGCACCTACGGCCTCGCGCATACAAGGGGCGACCAGGTCATCGGCGTGCCGGACGCCGGCGTCGTCTTCGTCGGCGATCTCGCCGAGGAGCGCATTTTCCCGATATTCCCCTGGTTCCCGCCCGACGACGCCGATATCGACGCCGACAACTGGGCGCGCGTGCTCGGCTTGCTCGAGGCGGCGAAGCCTTGGATCGTCGTGCCCGGTCACGGCTCGGTCGGTGGAGCCGAGATCCTGTCGGCCGTTCGCGGCTACATGCTCGATCTCGGCAGGCGCGTGGCCGCCGAGGTGAAGACAGGCCGGAATGCCGACGAGATCGTCGCCGAGCTCGGCCCGAAGGTGCGTGCCGAACACCCCGACTGGGAGGCGCCCGAATGGATCGACTTCGCGATACGCTATTTCGCGGCCAAGGCTTGAGTTGGGGAAGCGGCCTGGCGGCCTGAGATGCGCATGACGAAGGCTCTGATAGCTCTTCACTTTCAGAACGACATCTGCCACCCCGACGGGCTGATCCCCTTCGCGGTCGATCGCAGCGGGCCGGCGCCCGACATGTTTCTCGACCGCTCGCGTTCGCTGATCATGCGTACGCGCGAAGCCGGCTGGCTGGTCGCGCATGTCCACATCGCCTTTCAGCCGGACTATTCCGACCTGCCGCGCAATGCCAGGCTGTTTCGCGCGGCCGCCGATCTCGGCGCGCTCAAGCGCGGCTCCTGGGGAGCGGCGCCTATGCTCGGCTTCGAACCGGCTCCCGGCGATGTCACGCTGATCCACACCTGCAACAATGCCTTTCAGGGCACCGGCCTGGACGATGCTCTTCGGCGGCACGGCGTCGAGCATGTGGCCGTCGCGGGGCTTGCCACCCAATATTCGGTCGAGCACACCGTCAGGCATGCGGCCGATCTCGGCTACGCCGTCACCATGGTACGCGACTGCTGCGGCGCAGCCAACGCCAAGGCGGCCGAAGCGTCGTTCGCCGCGATGGCGATGCTCGCCGACGTCATCCATCTCGACGCCGTCGAGTTCTGACGCTCAGGCCTTCGCCTGCTTCAGGTCCGCCGCGGGGACGCCGACGATCAGGTCGGTCATGGCTTCGATCGCCGGTATGGTCTTTTCGCCGCGCACGCCGAGATAGGCGCCGGCCACGAAGCCGTTGAACGACATGAAAAGCACATGCGCCAGGCTGGCATAGTGGGCGCTGCCACGAAGCGGCTTGGGCTCGGTCGCCTTCAGCATCCGCGCCACATGCTGCTCGCACCATTCGAGCAGTTCGCCATTGTAGTGGTCCGACGGTGTGGCCGTGGACACTGCCTGCATCAGATTGTTGGCGAAGAAGTTCTGCTCGACCGGGATGTCGCGCCAGATCGTCTCGACGATGCGCCTGACCTTGGCCCGGTGTCCGCTGACCGCCTTCAGCTCGCTTTCGAGCAGGTCTAGCCGCGCCTTCAGCCAGGGGCTGAACACCTGGTAGAACAGATCGAGCTTGGAATCGAAATAGGTGTAAATGGCCGAAGGAGCCACGCCCGCGCGCTGGCCTATTTCGGTCGTCGACGTGCCGACATAGCCCTTCTCGACAAAAAGATGCCATGCCGCGTCTAGGATCGACACGCGCACCTCCGCCTTCTTCACCTGCACCATTTTCGGCTTCCGTCTTGAACTTCCGCACCCGGCGTAGCCATTTTGCAGCCCCGGTTCAACCCGGCCGCACAGCGGAGAACCTAGCTGCGACGATCGTGCCCCATAAAGGCATAACTTCGTCGCCGGCACGCGGTTACCGCCCGCAGGACCGGCGGCCGATCGCCGCGCACAGGGTTGCTGAACACGCTCTTGACGGGCGTCCGGCCCGTCGTTACGGTTTGGTGACAAGAGCAAAGGGGCTCTCTCCGGGAAACCGGCGAGGGCCTTTATTTTTTGGTGGTGGCATGCCCTTGGGTACGGATCCGCGTCGTCCGCTGACGGTGGGCGCCCTTTTCTCGCAGAGCGGGCCGACCGCCTTCGTGGAGCGCTCGCAGCACGACGCCTTTCGGCTCGCGGTCGAAGAGATTAACGAGGCCGGCGGCATCTCCGGGCGCGAAGTTGTTCCCGTCACCTATGATGCCCAGTCCGATCCGCTGCGGTTCTGCCAGCTTGCCGAGCACATGCTGGACGAAGACGGCGCCGCCCTGCTGATCGGCTGCTACATGACGAATACGCGCCAGGCCGTCGTGCCGGTGGTGGAGCGCCGGCGCGCTCTGCTCGCCTACACCGCGCCATACGAGGGCTTCGAGTATTCGCCGAACGTGATCTACGGAGGCGCGGTACCCAACCAGCACATCCTGCTCCTTGCGCGGCACCTGATCCGGCAGGTCGGCAAACGCTTCTACCTGGTGGGTACGCGCTACACCTTCCCGATCGAGTCGAACCGCGTGATGATGACGCTGGTGGCCGAGCAGAACGGAGACATCGTCTCCGAGCGCTACGTGCGGCTCGATGCGCGCCGCTCCGAACTGATGCAGATCGTCGAGGATATCAAGGCGAAGCGGCCCGACGTGGTCTTTTGCACGGTGGTAGGCGAGGCGGCGGCGCTGTTCTACGAGCTCTGCCGCGACTTCGGCGTGGCCGACACGACCACGATAGCCAGCCTGACCATCACCGAAGCCGAGCTGGCATTGATGCCGCGCGGTCTCGCGGAGGGACATCTCACCGCCGCGACCTATTTCCAGTCCATCGACTCGCCGGCGAACCGTCGGTTCGTGGAGCGCTATAAGGCCCGGTTCGGCCTCGACCGACCGGTCAACGCGATGGCGGAAACCGCCTACGGCCTGACCCACATGGTGCTGGAGGCAGTCGGTCGCTGTGGGTCCGTCGCGCCGGAAGCGGTTCGCGCCGAACTGGCGCGGAGCGAATTCGCGGCGCCGCAGGGCAACATCCGCCTCGATCCCGACAACAGCCACTTCTACCTGTGGCCGCGCATCGGCCGGGCCGAAGCCGATGGACAGTTCCGCATCATCGAGCAGACGCCCGCCGCCGTGAAACCGGACCCCTACCTGATCAATCATTCGCTCGAAGACTGGGCCTCGCTGCCTGCGGTGCCACCCTATGCCCAGGCGGGTTGACGGCAGTGCTCAAGGCTCTCCGCGAAATCAGGAACGTCAAGGTCCTGGTGGTCCACCCGAAGGACCGCGAGCGCGACGAGCTTGTCGACCATGTTCGCCGAATCGGCTGCCGTGTCGAGACGGTGTGGCCGCCCCAGAACGACATCCCGTCGGATGCCGACATCGTCTTCGTGCTGTTCCGTCAGGATGCGCTGACCTCTGCACTGTTGCGCGCTTTGTCCGAGCGTTCGTCAACGGTTACGCTGATCGGTATCGTCGAGTTCGAGAGCCCGGGTGTCATCGAAGCCGTCGTCCACGCGGGAACCAGCGCCGTCATCACAAAGCCGATACGTGCGTTTGGGCTATTGACAAGTATGATCGTTGCTCATAGCCTTTCACAGAAGGATAAAAATTACACCGACAGGATACAGAAGTTAGAGGCGAAGCTTTCCGGCCTTAAGAAGCTGGAGAAAGCTAAGTCTATCCTTATGTCATCAAAGGGAATGACTGAGGATGAGGCGTACGCAGCTATCCGATCGCGCTCGATGACTAAAAGAGTCGCATTGGATATAGTGTGTGCAGCAATTATAGAGGCCAAGGAGCTTGGTCTCTAGAAAGTCCGTAAGGTCTGGCCTCCGTCATAGGTGGGGGCTGCGGACTTCAGAAGGGATTTGGCGCGCCAACGGCGTCGCGACCGGATCATGGCAACGAAGCCACCCCCAGCTTGAGTGCTGGCGGTGGCTTTTTTCGTTTCGGCGCGCGGCTTGCCGCGCACACACTGATGGGTCGGCCGAGAGCGTCCCGAGGAGATGGAAGAATGACCGATACTGAGCTTTCCGATAAGGCGGTGCGCGTCGCCTGCGATGTCGGCGGAACTTTCACGGACATATGCGTCCTGAACGAGTCGACCGGCCACATGCACGTCGCGAAGGTTCCCACGACGCCTGACCCGATCGACGGCGTGCTTGCAGGCATCGAGGCCGGCGGCGTAGATCTCAACGACCTGCTACTGTTCAAGCACGGCACTACGCTTGCCACCAACGCTCTAATCACGCGGCGTTTTCCGCCGGCGGTGATGGTCACGACCAAAGGCTTCCGCGACACGATCGAGATCCGGCGGGGCAACCGCGACGACCTGTGGGACACCTATAAGGAAATGGCCAAGCCGTACATCCGGCGGCGCGACCGCCTGGTCGTTACCGAGCGCGTGGACTATGCCGGCACGGTGGTGACGCCCCTCGACGAAGGCGAGGCGCTGGAACTCGCCCGCGTGATCAGGAAGCGCGGGGTCAAGACCATCGCCATCTGCTTCGCCAACGCCTTCATCAATCCGGTCAACGAGCGCCGCATGCGCGACATCCTGGCCGCCGAGGTTCCGGAGGCGGTGATCTCGATCTCCAGCGACATCATGCCGGAGATCTTCGAGCATGAGCGCTTCTCCACCACCGTGGCCAATGCGGTGCTGGCGCCCGTGGTCGGCAACTACGCCAAGCGGCTCGAAAGCCGCATGAAGGAGGGTGG
>JAEUMA010000063.1 GCA_016793565.1 Rhizobiaceae bacterium | reverse complement strand
AGTTCTAAAGTCCGCCTTGGCGACAGCCTGCCATCGCCGCCGCACCGATGATCTGCGTCTGATGCAGATCGCCGGCAGGGCATAAGGCATCTTGCCCATGCAGCATGTCGAAACGCAAAGACGGCTAAGGAGACCCCCATGCCTAAGGTCACGCGCCGCACTCTCCTGAAGGCATCCGCCGGCGCCGCGTGCGGTTTCGGACTGGGCTGGACTGGCAATTTCGTCCGTTCCGCACTGGCCGTCCCCGAGCCGAAGATCGTCAAGACCGCGAAGATCCAGGCGACCCTCACGAATGCCGGGCCGACCAGGGATGTGCTCACCTACGGCGACGCCGACATGCCGCCCGTGTTGCGCATGACTAAGGGCGAGACGTTCGCGGCGCGGCTGATCAACGGCATCGACGAACCGACCACTATCCACTGGCACGGCGTTCGGGTGCCCAACAAGATGGACGGCGTGCCTTTCCTCGTTCAGCCCTACATCTACACCGGCGACCATTTCGACTACGTCTTTGCGCCGCCGGATGCCGGTACCTTCTGGTACCACCCGCACTGCAACACGCTTGTCCAGATGGGGCATGGCCTGACTGGCGTGATCGTCGTCGAGAATCCCGGCGACCCGCAATTTGACGCGGAAGTGGTGCTCAACCTACGGGACTGGCGTCTCGGCGGCGACGGGCAGTTCATCGAGCAGTACCGGCCCCGCGATGCCGCGAAGTCTGGCACTTTCGGCACGGTGCGCACCACCAACTGGCTGCAGCAGCCGCAATACGATGCGCCGTCGGGGGGGCTCGTGCGGTTGCGGGCGGCGATCACCGACGTGACCCGGATCTATTCCTTTCGCGTCCAGGGAGCCGACGCCTCGGTGATCGCCATAGACGGCAATCCGGTTCCGCAGCAATTCGGGCTCGACCTGCTGCAGCTCGGGCCGGGCCAGCGCCTGGATCTGGCGATCCGCATGCCCGATCAGGAAGAGGCCGTCGTCAGCCTCGAGGATATTCGCGGCACGAAGGCTGCGGTGCTGGCGACGCTGCGCTCCGTCGGGCCATCGCTGCGGCGCGACATGCGGGATCTCGCACCGCTCGAACCCAATCCGGTCGGCCAGGTCGATGTCGGTTCCGCCCAGCATGTCCGCCTGGCACTCAGCGCCACGGCGGAAAACGTCTCGGCCGACAGTATCTGTGGTTCGCTCGGCTACAGCTTCTGGGCCATCAACAAGATGCCCTGGTCAGGCGACACGCCCGACCCCACCGCGCCGCTAGCCGAGCTGAAGTTGGGCAAGAGCTATATCATCGACATGGAGAACCTGACGCCGCGAATTCATCCAATACATCTGCACGGCATGAGTTTCACAGTTCTTTCTTCCTCGAAACGTCAGGTGAAGCCGCAAATCTCGGACACCTACCTGATCCAGGCGGACGAGAAAGTGCAACTGGGCTTCGTCGCGGACAATCTCGGCGACTGGCTGCTGCATTGCCACATCATTGAGCACCAGAAGACGGGAATGACGAGCTATTTCCGCGTTGTTTAAGCGGGTTGATGGCGGCTCACTCTTTTGGACACTCGGCCCTTGGCGGAGGCGGCACTAGATTCTGATGGTATCGGACTTGATAGAGACATTCGCCATGTACTCATTTGACACAAGCGCCTCGCCCGATGGAGATTATCCTGAACGGAGTGCCGTGCGCTCTCCGTAGGCGCCAGTCTCGGCTTCTTACGACCAAACGCGCTACTTGGTTGTCTGAGCAACGGGTTGGATTTTCGACGACACGCCCCAATAGGAATTGCCTACGAATTCAGCGGCAGTCTTGGCATCTCGCCATCCGCGATCCTCCAGATCCAGGCATCGATGTCAGGCCGCGTGGAGATCATCTCGTTCAGCGCGTCCTCGTATCCGTCCTCTGCCGATAGCGGAACGATGTACAGGCCGACCGGATTGTTCCCGGTCTGGAGCATCGCCACGGCACTCGGTTTGTTCGCCGGCAAACTGTAACGCAATCCCTTCACGCTACGCGCCCTGACCTTCGCCAGCGCATCAACCAGCCGCTTCTCGTAAAGGGAATCGTAAGGCACCCAGTTCTCCGCCACCACCATCAGAGCGATCTCCTCGATCACGGCGAGACCCGAGGGGGCAATGCTGAACGTAGCGATCATCATGAGATGCGATTGTTCGTCCGCATCCCATAAGGAGAGCTCGTTCTCGAAGTGAGCCAGCAGCCGGCGATGAAGGGTTTCATCGAGCATGAGCTGTCGCTGGGCACTTGAACGTAAGAATGCGCCGGTTTCGCTGCGCTTGAGCATTTAATCCTGAGAATCTTGGGCGTCAGATTCTCAAATTAACTGCATTTGTGACAAGGATCTTGGCGTGCGGGATTGGGCTATAACGCGCTCGGCGGTTAAGTTGAATCGGAACCTGTTATCGCCCATCATGTGACCAGGCAGCATTCGGAGCATTTCCGGTCCGGCACGCTCGACAATGGCTATTCCGGCCAGCAGCGCCGGCCGCATGTGAAGCCGTAGGATCGGACTTGCGGGCGTGGGCAGGTTTTCCTGTTCAGCGGCAACGATGTCATCGAGATCCGGTATGATGGCGCCAAGTACCCTGAAGCGCCAAAGGTCGCTCTCGCGGGGTATTGGTCTTGGAATGCGTCGCATCAGGAGAAGCCGGGCGATTTCGACCGGTGATGTCCAGGTTCGGGTGCCGTGCTCTGCCTCATCGTCGAGCAGCTTTTCGCCTCGAAGAGTCGCATTGCGATACTGCCGGAAAGGGCAGGGGAGTTTCCGCCCGTCGATGGCCCGGAACAACTTTCCACAAAGAGGACAGGTGAGGCGCCAGCCAAGCAACTGGCTTCTCAAGGTTGGCCCCGGTTCCGCGCGACGGGCCCTGCAGTTCGGGCAGGATTGCAGTGGCCTGACGGCGATCAGCCGGCGTGACGATGGCGCGACATTGGTGAAGGTCATTCGACGCACGACCTCTGGCTCGATGGCGAACATCCTGGCCAGGCGGATTTCCTGGTCGCCGCTCAAATGGAGATCGGAGGCTCGCAGCGAGCGAACTTCCGGCAGGCAATGCCGCAGCATGACGAGCGGTGGGACCGCGTAGAAGGCGGCGTGTCGGCCTATCCAGGAGGACAGTAGTTCGTCGGCAACTGGTGGCAGACATACCGGCAGCTGCCGTTGTGCCGCCTCTTGCGTCATGCGAATGCCGCCTCGGCGTCGAACTCCGGCTCCCAGTTCTCGACCGCTTCGTTGGTGATCTGCTCGCTGCCGTTTTCGATGGCGTCGATCGCAAGGCTGTTGACCATGTGGAAGATGCTGGCGGTGATACCCTCGGTGATCTGCAGCATCCGTCGCAGCGATTTCGGGGTGAGTACCGAAGGCCGACGCAGTGGCGTGTTGCGCAGGATCGACGCCACCAGGGTCTCGAACTGCTCGTTCGCCGCCCATCTGTTCAGGGTGAACTGCTCAAATCGGCGCGCAAGCTGAACGTCGCCGCTGATCGCTTCTCGCGCCTCGTTGACGCCGAAGCAGACCAGCGAGATATTCAGGCGATTGCTGAGGAAGCGCAGGGTGTTCAGTACAATGCGCTGCTCGCGATAGGTTCCCGCGAGGATGTTGTGCACTTCGTCGATCACCAGCACCTGCACGCCGATCGCTTCCATGATCCGCAGCGACGCCTGTTCCATCTGGGCGATGTCGGCGCGCGGCCGTTGCGGCGCGCCGAGAAGGGTGAGCAACTCCGCGTAGAACCGCCGCTCGCCGGGCCGGCTGGTCATCTCCATGGCGAGAACCGGGGTCTTCAACGTGCCCGTCACCAGATTGAAGCTTGGCGGGTGCTCGTCCCGGAAACGCTTCATGATCATCGTCTTGCCCATACCGCTGTCGCCATAGATCGCGATCGAAGGCATGCGCGTGCCCCGGGGATGGTCGAGGAGCCGGCTCAACCGATCGAGGGCCTGTTTGGCGCGTGGGTAGAGCACCCAGCGGCGCGATCGTATCGCGCGAATGCGACGCTCGTCCGGCTCGGAAAGCAGCGCCGCCGCGCCTGCGGTCAGGTGGGAGATGTCATTGTTCATAATTCACTCCAGCTCAATCCGTATCCTCAACAAAGGGTACAGGTTTGCTGGAGTCGACACCGCGGAGCGAGCCCCATCCGCCATCATCCACCTTCGATTTCGACGAAGCCTTGCCGCGTCGAGCGGCCGCCGTCTTTCTGGTCGCCGCGTCGACTAGTTCGCGCTGCGCCATCGCGGTGCGGACGATTGCGCGGGTGTCGACTTCACGGCGGCCTTTCGCCAGCAGGGTGCGTCGCGCGGTCACCGCCTCGTGCAGGGTTATCGAAGGCAACGTCACGTCGGCATAGCGGGCTTCCACGAAGGTTCCTGAAGGCCGTCGAACGAAGATACGCGCCATGTCGCGTGGATCGAATTTGACAAGCAGGCGCCGGTCAGAACGCCCGCCGTCGGCGCTGAGCGCCGCCGACCAATCACGCAGGCCGAATAGATGAATGCCGGTCGGCTGCAGGGTGCGCTCCTGCTCCGGCAGGAACGTCAACCAGAAACGAAGCCGATCCTGTGGCAGCCGAAGCGGGATCTCGCCCTCGTGCTCCCGCCAGACTGCGATCGGCGGGCGGCCCAGACTGCTGTGGATCGACTGATGATAGGAGCCGACGATGTCGAGGGCGATGTAGCGCTCGAGTTCCCGCAGGGTGAGGGTAGCATGCCGCTTCGAGTCGTAGTCTCCCAATTCCTGTTCATTGCTGAACGTCGTCCCCGGCAGCAGGTGCAGCCTTCCCATCTGCGTGCCGATCAGGCGCTCGATGTGACCGCCGAAGCGCGGCTCGCCCGGTGGCCGCCATTCGATTGCGATGCCGGCATCCTGGCATCCTCTTTTGAAGGCTCGACTGCGGAAATCCGGACCGTTGTCGACGTGAAGCATGTCCGGCAGACCCGCGACGGGCCATTGTTCCGTGATCTCTCGCTCCCTCAACCACGCCGATTTGTCGAACACGGAGTGCAGCAGGCACAGGCTGGTTGACAGCCGGGAGGGCGCTTCCATCGTCAGATAGAACCCGGTGACCATCCGGCTGCAGACATCCATCGCTAATGTCAGCCAAGGCCGGCCGATCGGCTGCCTCGTCTCCTCGTCGACGACAAAGATGTCGGCCTTGGTATGATCGACCTGGACAACTTCCAGAGGGAGGGAGACGCCAAACATGCCGGGGACGGCGGTTGTCGCCTTCACGATCTTGCTTTCGCCGCGCCGCCTCGCGCGCTTCTGAAGGTCGATATCCTTAAGGCGGGCGATGATTGTTCGGCGATGCGGCGGCCTGTGGCCGGCCGACATGCAGTTTGTCTGCACGTCCCGGACCAGCTGCGAGACGCTCGGCCGGTTCGGATTCAGGTAGGACGCCTTGATCGTGGTGCGGATGATCTCCTCTCGCTCTTCATCCAGGACACGAAAACCTTCCGGCCGTCCACGTTTGCGGTCCACCAGCGACATAACGGTCCCGCCGGAGCGGAACAGCTTGATCAGCCGGTATGCTGTCGCTTGGCTTAGACCGAGTTCGGCCGCGAGCCCTGCAACGTCCGCAGCCGTCGTGCTGCCGCTCCGGCTCTTCAGGAAGCCGCGGATCGCATCCGCGCGCCGGCACGCTTCATCCCAAAGCGCTTCGTCAATCTCGTCGGGGAAAGGATTGTGCATGGCCGGCTCGCGAGGAAAAATACTGCGAGACGCATTCTCACATTAAGTGACAAAATCCAAGCTTAATTATCAAATTAAATGACAATTCTCAAATTAAGTGCTCGCGTAACCAGTTGATACCATTGAAACTCGATTCTTAAGGTTTAATGGACAGTCACACCACGGCCCTGGTCGATGCCGAGCGGCGGATCGAGACGAGGATCGCCAGTCGGCTGTCCGTGCCCATCCGGGAACAGTTGCTGGCATTGCTCGAGGAGACGGCCGACGATCGGGTGACCCGCTTCGTGTGGCTGCGTCAGTTCGAGCCGGGCTCGAACTCTTCGTCAGCCAACCGGCTGCTCGACCGGCTCGAATACCTGCAACGTATCGATCTCCCCGAGGAACTGCTGGCCGGTGTTCCTGCTCATCGGATGACACGCCTGCGCAGGCAAGGCGAACGGTACTATGCCGACGGCATGCGCGATCTTCCGGAAGACAGGCGGCTTGCGATTCTGGCCGTTTGCGCGTCGGAATGGCAAGCGATGCTCGCTGACGCCGTGGTCGAAACCCATGACCGGATCGTCGGCAGGCTCTACCGGGCATCGGAGCGCATTTGCCAAGCGAAAGTCGCCGACGAAGCGAACGCGGTGCGCGACACCTTAAAATCCTTCGCCGAAATCGGCGGCGCTCTGGTCGACGCACAGGATGATGGCCAGCCGCTGGGCGACGTCATCGCGAGCGGATCAGGGTGGGACGGCTTCAAGACCCTTGTTGCAATGGCAACCCGGCTGACCGCCACCATGGCGGACGATCCTCTCAATCATGTACTCGACGGTTATCATCGGTTCCGGCGGTACGCTCCGCGCATGTTGCGCCTGCTCGATCTGCGGGCTGCGCCGATCGCGCTCCCGCTTCTCGAAGCGGTGATGGCTTTGCGTACTGGCTTGAACGATGCCGCACATACCGGCTTCCTTCGGCCCAGCTCGAAATGGCATCGCCATCTTCGTGCCCAGGCGGTCGGCGACACTCGCCTCTGGGAGATAGCGGTGCTGTTCCATCTGCGCGATGCCTTCCGATCCGGAGATATTTGGTTGGCCCGATCCCGGCGCTATGGCGACCTGAAGCATGCGCTCGTTCCGGCGCAGGCTGTCGCGGAAGGCGGTCGTCTCGCCGTGCCATTGCGGCCGCAAGAATGGCTGGCGGATCGGCAAGCTCGCCTCGATATCCGGTTACGCGAACTGGGCCGCGCCGCGCGCACCGGCACGATTCCCGGCGGGTCGATCGAAAACGGCGTTCTGCATATCGAGAAGCTCGAAGCTGCCGTACCGACCGGCGCCGAAGATCTGGTGCTCGATCTCTACAAGCAGATCCCGCCCACGCGGATCACCGATCTCCTGCTGGAGGTGGATGCAGCGACCGGCTTCACCGAAGCGTTCACGCATCTGCGCACCGGAGCGCCCTGCGCCGACCGGATCGGGCTGATGAACGTCATCCTTGCGGAAGGGATCAACCTCGGCCTGCGCAAGATGGCCGACGCGACGAACACGCACACCTTCTGGGAGTTGATCCGCATTGGACGGTGGCATGTCGAGGGCGAAGCTTACGACCGGGCGCTGGCCATGGTGGTCGAGGCGCAAGCGGCGCTACCAATGGCCCGGTTCTGGGGCATGGGCGCCTCCGCTTCGAGCGATGGGCAATTCTTCGCCGCTACGGAACAAGGCGAGGCCATGAACCTGGTCAACGCGAAATACGGCAATACCCCGGGTCTGAAAGCCTATAGCCACGTCTCGGACCAATATGCGCCGTTCGCGACCCAGGTGATTCCTGCGACGGCGAGCGAAGCTCCCTACATCCTCGACGGCCTGCTCATGAACGATGCCGGCCGCCATATTCGCGAGCAGTTCGCCGATACAGGCGGCTTCACCGATCACGTCTTTGCCGCATGCGCCATTCTCGGCTACCGGTTTGCCCCTCGCATCCGGGATCTGCCGTCCAAGCGACTCTATGCGTTCAATCCATCGGCCGCGCCGGCCCACTTGCGGGCCATGATCGGCGGCAAAATCAATCAGGCCATGATCGAGCGCAACTGGCCCGATATCCTGCGCATCGCCGCCACCATTGCAGCCGGAGGCATCGCGCCTAGCCAGATTTTGCGCAAGCTCGCCTCCTATCCGCGGCAGAATGAACTGGCCACAGCTCTGCGGGAAGTAGGCCGCGTCGAGCGGACGCTGTTCATGATCGACTGGATTCTGGACGCCGATCTCCAACGCCGCGCCCAGATCGGGCTCAACAAGGGCGAGGCCCATCACGCGCTGAAACGAGCCATCAGCTTCCATCGCCGGGGTGAAATCCGCGACCGTTCCGCCGAAGGCCAGCATTACCGGATCGCCGGCATGAACCTGCTCGCCGCCATCATCATCTTCTGGAACACCATGAAGCTCGGCGAAGTCGTCGCCAACCAGAAACGCGATGGAAAGCCGCTGTCGCCCGATCTCTTGGCCCATGT
>JAEUMA010000052.1 GCA_016793565.1 Rhizobiaceae bacterium | reverse complement strand
GGAGTTCTTCAAGACCCCCTCGATGACGCCGGAAGAAGCGCAGAAGCGCTACGCGGACATCATCGCGAAAGCCGACTGACCGCGTCGCCTGACGAAGCCGGGCCGCCCCGTCCTGGAGCGGCCCGGCCCCGACGAGCCGGAGTCCCCGATGAGCACGAGCGGCAATGCTGCCCGCCGACCGACCCAGCTGTTCAGGAACCTGAACGCCAAGATCGCGTCGATCCCGATGATCCTCACGGCGTCGGTGGGCTTCGTGGGCGGCACCGCGTGGACTGTCGTCTACTCGTTCACCAATTCGAAGCTGCTGCCGCGGCTGAAGTTCGTCGGGCTGGATCAGTACGAGCGGCTCTGGTCGGCGCCGCGCTGGCTGACCTCGATCGAGAACCTGTTCGTCTACGGTGTGCTCTCGCTGATCTTCTCGCTGGTCATCGGCTTCGTGCTGGCGGCACTGCTGGACCAGAAGATCCGTTTCGAGGGCGTGTTCCGAACGATCTTCCTCTACCCCTTCGCCCTGTCCTTCGTCGTCACCGGTCTGACCTGGCAGTGGATCCTCAATCCCGATTTCGGCGTGCAGCACGTGGTACGCGCGCTCGGCTGGGAGAGCTTCACCTTCAACCCGCTCTACAGCCAGGAGATCGTCATCTACGGCATCCTCATCGCCGGGCTCTGGCAAGGGACCGGGCTGGTCATGTGCCTGATGCTTGCGGGGCTGCGCGGCATCGATGAGGACATCTGGAAGGCCGCCCGCGTCGACGGCATCCCGATGTGGAAGACCTACCTCTTCATCGTCATTCCGATGATGCGGCCGGTCTTCATCACCACGCTGGTCATCATCGCCTCGGGCATCGTTCGCCTTTACGACCTCGTCGTGGCGCAGACCAGCGGCGGTCCGGGCGGGGCGTCGGAAGTGCCGGCCAAATACGTCTACGACTACATGTTCCTCGCGCAGAACCTCGGCCAGGGATTCGCCGCCTCGACCATGATGCTGCTGTCGGTGGCGATCATCGTCGTGCCGTGGGCCTATCTCGAGTTCGGAGGGCGCAAGCGTGGCTGACGTGCGCAGTCTGGCGGGCCTCGATCCGATCGTCGGCCAGCTGTCCGGTCCGAGCGGCCCAAGGCCGCGCCGGGCCCTGTCGCGCCGCAACGTCTTCATCTACGGCACGCTGATCGTCGTCGCCGCCTATTATCTGATACCGCTCTACGTGATGGTCGTGACCTCGCTGAAGGGAATGCCGGAAATCCGCCTCGGCAACATCTTCGCCCCACCAGTCGAGATCACTTTCGAGCCATGGGTGAAGGCTTGGGCGACGGCCTGCACGGGCCTGAATTGCGACGGACTTTCGCGCGGCTTCTGGAACTCGGTCCGCATAACCGTGCCCTCGGTGATCTTCTCGATCGCTGTCGCTTCCGTGAACGGCTACGCGCTGTCCCACTGGCGCTTCAAGGGCGCCGACATCTTCTTCACCATCCTGATCGTCGGCGCCTTCATTCCCTATCAGGTGATGATCTATCCGATCGTCATCCTGCTGCGCGAGATCGGTCTCTACGGCACGCTGTGGGGCCTCATCATCGTGCATTCCATCTTCGGCATGCCGATCCTGACGCTTCTGTTCCGCAATTACTTCACTTCGCTGCCGGAAGAGCTTTTCAAGGCCGCGCGCGTCGACGGCGCCGGTTTCTGGGGCATCTATTTCAAGATCATGCTGCCGATGAGCCTGCCGATCTTCGTTGTCGCCATGATCCTGCAGGTCACCGGCATCTGGAACGACTTCCTGTTCGGCGTCGTCTACACCACGCCCGACACCTATCCGATGACCGTGCAGCTCAACAACATCGTCAACTCCGTCCAGGGCGTGAAGGAGTACAACGTCAACATGGCTGCGACCATCATCACCGGCCTCGTCCCGCTT
>JAEUMA010000467.1 GCA_016793565.1 Rhizobiaceae bacterium | reverse complement strand
CCGGCATCGGGTCGTCGGTGCCGGCCCAGTGCGCGCGACAGTTCTTCTCGTAAGGCCCGAGATTCATCCCGTGTTTTTCCTGCCGCAGGTAGTAGGAACTGTCGACGTCGCGTAGCAACGGGAGCTTGTGGCCGGCCTCGGTCGACCATGCCTTCAGCTCGGGGATTTCCTCGAACAGGATGTACTGGTGGCTCATCACCATCATCGGGATATCGCGGCCAAACATCCTGCCCACCTCGGCCGCCCGGTAGCCGGCGGCGTTGACCACGGATTCGCAGCGGATGTCGCCCTGCGGCGTCGAGACCACCCACTCGTCGCGGTCTCGCCGGACGCTGGTGACCGGACAGAAGCGGACGATCCTGGCGCCCATGTCGCGCGCTCCCTTGGCGAGCGCCTGGGTGAGCTGCGCCGGATCGATGTCTCCATCGTTGGGATCGTAGAGCGCACCTGCGAGATCGTGCGTTTCGATGAAGGGATATTTGGCGCGGATCTCGTCCGGTCCGATCACGTCGATCGCCATGCCCTGATAGCGGCCCATGCCCCGGGCGCGCTGGAATTCGCGCATGCGCTCGCGGCCGTGGGCGAGGCGGAGCGAGCCCGTCACATGGTAGTTCATGGGATAGTCGACCGCCTCGGCCAGGCCGCGATAGAGCTGAGCCGAATAGCGCTGCATGTTCATGAGCGACCAGGACGTCGAGAAGGTCGGTACGTTGCCGGCCGCGTGCCAGGTCGAGCCCGACGTCAGCTCGTTCTTTTCCAGGAGCACGCAGTCCGTCCAGCCGGCCTTCGCAAGGTGATAGAGCGCGGAGACGCCGACCGCGCCGCCGCCGATGATGACCACGCGGGCATGGGAGGGCAGGTCAGGCATCGGGTTAGGCTCCCGCTACGAAGAGTGACATGGTTCAGTAGACCGGTGGCGAAATGACCCAGACGACCACAGCGGTCACCTGGCCTGGATTGCGCCAGCGAAAGGGTTTTCTTGCGAAGCGGAAGCTGTCGCCTGCGCGCAGGCAATGCCAGATGCCGTCGATCTCGATCTCGAAAGTGCCTTCGACCACATAGCCCGCTTCCTCGGTCGGCCGCTCCGAAGCTGCCGGTAACTCTGACCCGGGCGCGAACTCCGATCGCAGCATCTCGAAGCTGCCGCCGAGGTCCGGCGACAGCAATTCTTCGACAAGCCCGGTTTCACTGCTGCCGAGCGCTCTGCGCCGTCCGGCGCGCACCACCACGCCCGTTTCGCGTTCGTCGGCCGGCTCGTTAGCGAAGAACAGGCTCACCGGGACGCCGTAGAGGTCGCCGAGAGCGCGCAGGTCGCCGATGGCGGGAACGGAGATGCCCCGCTCGACCTGGCTGACCCAGCCGACGGACCGGCCAAGGCGGGTTGCCGCGTCGATCAGGGTGATGCCGCGCGCCTTGCGCAAGGCGCGGATGTCGGAGGCCAGAACGCGGACCTCCGATGCCGGCCGGCTTGCGACGCGATGGACTGCGGCGGCTGTCATGAAAAACTCCCGAATGTTTTCATGGAACAGGTTTGCATGAAAAAATCAATTCAAATTTCATTCTCATAGGGATTCGCTTGCGGATGTCCGGCGGCTGGTGCAAAGGCTTTGCGCGCCGGAGGTTGGGGGGCCTTGGCCGGCTGCGATTCGGCCAGAGGGTGACGCATGCTGGCGTCTGACAGAACGCTTCGATCCGACGAAACGGAAATCGTTGACGAGGCCATACGGTCCCGCCGCTCGGTCCGTGCATTTCTGCCGACGCCGGTGCCGCATGAGATGATCGTCGAAATCCTCGAAGTGGCCGCGCGGGCGCCGTCGGGCACCAACATGCAGCCCTGGCGCGTCTACGTCACCACGGGCGCGACCAAGCAGGCGATCACCGACGCTGTCATGAATTCCGGCATCCGCGCCGAGAAGGCCAAGTGGGACGAGTACAAATACTATCCCGAGCAGTTCTTCGAACCCTATTACGGCCGCCGCCGTGCCGTCGGTTTCGCGCTCTATGGGCATCTCGGCATCGGCAAACGCGACGTCGACCAGATGCGGCGCCAGCACGACCGCAACTTCGTTTTCTTCGATGCGCCTGTCGGCATGATCTTCACCATCGACCGACGCCTCAACCAGGGTTCCTGGATCGACTACGGCATGTTCCTGGAGAACATCATGATCGCCGCGAGGGGCAGGGGGCTTCACACCTGTCCACAGGCGGCGTTTGCCCCCTACCACCGCCAGATCCGGCCGGTGCTCGGCATTCCGGAGGAAGAAATCCTCGTCTGCGGAATGGCGCTCGGCTACGAGGACGCGACCAAGCCGGAAAACGACCTGCGGACGGAACGCGCGGCGCTCGACGAATGGGTGAAGTTCTTCCCGGAATAGGCGCCGCGGGGCGGTGGGCGCCTGTCCGTCTCGGGGTCAGTTCACGGCGAAGCAGTAGAACAGGCCGTCGCCGCCGGTGCCCTTGAAGGCCTCGATCGTGCAGCCGCCGCGTGTCGCATGCGCGTGGTTCCAGGACGTGCCGGTCGGCAGCGTTTCCGGTCCGAGCCGATCGCTGTGACCGACGATCGCCGCGCCTTCGGCGGTGTTCATCGTCCAGTTGCCGCAGGTTTCCGGCGCCTTCGTGCCGTCCGCCAGCGAGCCGGTGAGGATGTCGTGGCGGTTCGGCTTGTCGCCGCGGCCGGCTATCACATTGCCCTTTTCGTCAAGGGCGGTCTGCTTGGTCAGGTTGTTGGCGTCGCTGTGAAGATTGTCGACGCTGTCGGCGATCTTCTCGCCCTTGGCGTTGTACCAGGGTCCCGCGCCGATGCGGTCGCGGGCATTTTCGGCATCGGTCGAAAGATAGGCATGCCAGGTCTTGCCGGTGACACCCGCCGCCTGCGCGAGGCTGTCGCAATAGGCATCGGCGCCGGCAAGGCCGCCCAAGTCTCCGCCCTTGCCGGGATTGACGCTGGTGACGAAGAAACTCATCGAGGTATCCTGCGCGAGCGCACCCGTCGCGGCGCAGGCGAGGAATGCCGCGGTCGTAACAGCCAGCATGCGGTGCATGGTCTTCTCCCCAACATATCGGTTCAATTTGCAGGCGGGCACGTCATCGGCGCCCGCCTGCGGACAGATGTAGCGCAAGTCCGTCGTTTGTATGAGCTTATGACGGGATCGTGATCGGGGCCGGCCAGCGCGGGTTTGTCAGCCCGCCGACGATCAGCGGACCTCGTAGCCGGTCTCCTCGGCGGCGCGGCACAGCGTGTGCCAGAACGAGCGGGCGAAGGAGCGGAAGACGTAGAGGTCGAACTGCTCGGGACCGCTGCGCTGAATCTGCGCGAAGATGTCGTGATGGCTGGTCGAGCGTCCCGCGCCAGTGGGGAAGGCGGCAAGCGCGAAGTCGATGGCAAACAGTTTTGCCAGCACCCACTCCGCCTTGGCGCCGGCGATACGAAACGCGGTCCGGCCGTGCGATAGGTCCGTCACGGTTCCCAGTTCCTCGGACAAGGCCGCGCGTAGCCTGTCGGCCAGTCCTTCGGCCTCGCTGACGAGCAGGAAGCGGCCTGGAGCGAAACCAAATGCCGCGATGTCTTCGCGGGCCGAGCCGCTTCCGGCGCCGTCGGGAAGGCGCATACCCGTGACGTCCAGCATGACGGCGAGCGCCGGCCTCTCCTGGCCGGACCATACCGCCAGCTGCACGATCGAGCCCGGCTGCCTCTCGCCGAGCACGACGCCTGCGCCGCCGGCGAGATTGCCGTGGTTGCCGGGCCGGTAGACGGGTTCCAGGGGCGACAGCCGATCAGCCATGCATGCGGCTCCCCTGCGGATCGTACATATGATGGCTGACGATCTCCACGGGGCCGAACCGGTCGCGCATCGGATCGGACACGAAGGCGTGGGTGCCGACGCGCGCCTTGCCGTTCCTGACCAGCGCCAGGCCGATGTACTGCCTCCTAGCGGGCGAATAGCATGCCGCCGTGATGTGGCCGAGGCTGTCGTCGCGGATCTCACCGTCGCCATGTTCGACGATGTGGCCGCCGCCATTGAGGGGGCGGTTGTCGAGCGAGACAAGGCCGACCAGCTGCATACGGTCCGGCTGTATCAACCCTTCGCGATCCATCATCGCGGAGCCGACGAACGGCTTTTTCCTCGACAGCATCCAGTCGAGATGAAGGTCGCGCGCGGTAGTGCGGCCGTCGATCTCGGCGCCGGTGACGTGGCCTTTCTCGATACGCAACGTTCCCAGAGCTTCCAGCCCGTAGGCCACCATGCCGAAAGGCTGGCCCGCGGCCATCAAGGCCTCCCACAGCTGCGCTCCGTGGCCAGCGCCGCAATAGACCTCGTAGGCCAGTTCGCCGGAGAAGGAGAGCCGGCAGACCATTACGGGAATGTCGTCGATGCGGCCATGAACGATGCCCATGAAAGGCAGCGCCGCGTCGTCGACGGCCGTCTGCGACACACAGGCTGCCAGCATCGCGCGCGACTTCGGGCCGGCGACCGCGATGCCGGCCCATTGGTCGGTCACCGACGTCAGGTGAACCCTCAGTTGGGGCCAGACGACATCCAGAAGATACTCCAGATGCTGCATCACCTTGCCGGCGTTGGCCGTCGTGGTGGTCATCAGAAAATCGTTGGCGCCGAGCCGCCAGGTGGTTCCGTCGTCGAGGACGAAGCCGTCCTCGCGCAGCATCAGTCCGTAGCGGGCCTTGTTCACAGGCAGCGTGGAGAAGGTGTTGGTATAGACACGGTCCAGAAACTCGGCCGCTTCGGGACCCTGCACGGCGATCTTTCCGAGCGTGGAGACATCGACCATGCCGACGCCCTCACGAACCGCGCGCGCCTCGCGGACATAGGCCTGCTCCACCGTCTCGCCCGGTTGGCCGTAGATCATCGGCCTGAACCAGAGACCCGCCGAATACATCGTCGCGCCGTTCGCGACATGCCAGTCGTGCATCGGCGTCAACCGTTCCGGCTTGATCTCGGCCTGCCGCTCGGCGGCGAGCGATCCGATGGAGACCGGGGAATAGGGGGGACGGAAGCGTGTCGCGCCGACGTCGGGGATCGACTTGCCGAGCGCGGCGGCCATGATCGCGAGCCCCGGAACGTTCGAGGTCTTGCCCTGGTCGGTGGCCATGCCGAGCGTGGTGTAGCGTTTCAGATGCTCAACCGAGACGAAACCTTCGCGATGCGCGAGGCGGATATCGTCGGCGGTGACGTCGTGCTGCAGGTCGACGAAGGCCTTGCCCTTGCCGGGGATCTCCAACACCGGAGCCGGGCGTGCGTCCAGTTCGAGCGACGACACGAGGGGAGCTGCATAGGGCGCAGGCGGGCCGTCGACGCTCGCCCGGCCGGCATCCCAGCCCTGGCGCAGTGCCTCCTCGCTCGTTGTCGCGCCGTCGAGGCCGCCGGCCCCGATCCAGCGTTGGGCGGGCGCGGGCGGCAGGAAAGCCTGCTGCTGCTCGTCCCATACCGGTTTGCCACCAGCCTGGCTGGCGAGGTGTATGGTCGGCGACCAGCCACCCGAGACGAGCACGCAGTCCGCTGTGATGCTCTTCGGGCTGCCGGACAGGGTGCCGGACGCGGTGTCGAACGGCTGCACCTTCGCGCAGGTCACCGCTTTGCCGCCCTCGGTGTCCACGACGGCATGACCGAGCAGCAACTCGCCGCCGGCCTGCCGCGCCAGTTCCCGCGCGGCGGGCGAGATTTCACGGCGGACGTCGACGATAGCGGCCACCTCGGCCCCTGCGTCGCGCATTGCCGCTGCGGAACAGTAGGCGTTGTCGTTGTTGGTGAAGACGACGGCGCGCTCTCCGGCCAGCACGCCATACTCCAGCGCATAGCGCTGCGCGGCGCCTGCAAGCATGACGCCGGGCCGGTCGTTGCCCGGAAACACGATCGGCCGTTCCAGCGCCCCCGTGGCAAGGATCACGGTCTTGGCACGGATGGTCCAATGGCGGTGCTTGGGTTCGCCGGCGGGCGAGGCAGGCTTGTGGTCGCCGACGCGCTCCAGTGCGGCCAGCGTATTGCCGTCGTAGTAGCCCCACACCGTCGTGCGCGTGAGGATACGCAGATTGTCTCGACCGGCCAGCGCGTCGGTCGTCGCGGCAGCCCATTCCGCCGCGGGCGTTTCGCCGATCGTCTCGCCGGACCAGTTGGCGCTGCCGCCGGTGATAGCGTCCTGTTCGGCCAGGATCACGCTGGCGCCGCTTTCCGCGGCCGCCGAAGCCGCCATCAGCCCGGCCGGGCCGGCGCCCACCACCAGCACGTCGCAGAACGCGTTCATGCGCTCGTAGCGCGCCGGATCCTTCTCGTAGCCTGCGCGGCCGAGGCCCGCGGCCCGCCGGATGAAGCGCTCGCAGAACATCCAGAACCGCGTGCCTTTCAACGGGCCGAAGACCGGACCCATGAAGGTCTTGTAGTAGAAGCCCGCCGCGATCGCCGGGCCGGCGAGCTGGTTCAGCGCTCCGACGTCGAACGCCAGGGAAGGCATGCGGTTCTGGCTCTCGACGGTCAGCCCGTCGTAGATCTCCAGCATGGTCGCCGGAATGTTCGGCTCGCGGATGCCGTCGCGCAACACGGTCACCAGCGCAGACGGTTCGTCGACGCCGGCTGCGAAAACTCCGCGCGGACGATGGTATTTGAAAGAGCGGCCGAACAGCGATACGCCGTTGGCCAGCAACGCCGACGCCAGGCTGTCGCCGGCGCAGCCGGTATAGGCGTGGCCGTCGAAGCTGAAGCGCACCGGGCCAGACCGGTCGATGCGGCCGCCCTGCGCGGCGCGGCGGGGGCTCACGTCGGCTCCCTCCGGTCCGCCCGTGTGCGCGCACGCGCCATGGACGAGGCTACGACCGCATGCGTCAGCGTATTGCGGACGACCACGATATGCGCGCGGCAACCACCGGAATGTTGCCAGATTTCGCGGTGCTCGCCGGCTGGATTCGTGCGGTCGTAGACATAGGCGTTCCAGGCCGCCCGGTCGGTGGAAGACGGGTTGGGGCGCGTGCGGTTGCCGTCGCCCTGATAGGTGAACTCGGAAACGTCGCGCTGGCCGCAGTAGGGGCAGGGAATGAGCATCAGTGCAGCCTCGGCGTCGAGCCTTGGCCCTTGTCGTCGATGACGAGGCCGCGGTGGAACCGGTCAAGCGTGAAGGCGGCGGTGAGCGGATGCGGCTCGTCGCGAGCAATCGTCCAGGCGAAACAGAATCCCGACGAAGGCGTGGCCTTGAAGCCGCCGTAGCACCAGCCGCAGTTCAGGTAGAGGCCGGGCAGGGGGCCCGTCGTGATGATGGGACTGCCGTCCATCGACATGTCGGTCAGGCCGCCCCAGGACCGCAGAAGGCGCACCCGCGCCAGCCCCGGAAACATGGCCAGCGTCTCGCTCATGACTTCTTCGACAAGCGGCAGGTTGCCGCGCTGGGCGTAGGAATTGTAGCCGTCGAGGTCGCCCCCGAAGATCAGTCCGCCTTTGTCGGACTGCCCCATGTAGAAATGCCCGGCGCCGTAGGTCACCACCGTATCGAGAAACGGTTTCAGGGATTCGGTCACGAAGGCCTGCAGGACATGGCTCTCAATCGGCATGCGATCGATGCCGGCCAGCCGCATCACCTGCCCGGTCGAACCCGCCACCGCCAGCGCAACCTTGTTGGCGCGGATTTCACCCCGGCTGGTGGAAACGCCGACGATACGATCGCCTTCGCGCAGGAATCCGGTGACCTCGCAGTTTTCCAGAATGTCGACGCCACGGCGGTCCGCGCCACGCGCATAGCCCCATGCCACCGCGTCGTGCCGCGCCGTACCCGCCCGCCACTGCATCAGGCCACCTATGATCGGGAAGCGCGCTGAGCCGGAGACGTCGAGCGCCGGGATCAGGCGGGCGATCTCAGCCGTGGTCATCATCACGGAATCGGCGCCGATATGCCGTAAGGCGTTGCCGCGCCGGGCGAAATCGTCGAGTTGCCCCGGCGTATGCGCCATGTTGAGGACGCCGCGCTGCGAGAACATGACGTTGTAGTTCAGCTCGTGGGACAGGTTCTCCCACAGTTTCATCGAGAACTCGTAGAAGCGGGAATTCTCCGGCAGAAGGTAATTGGACCGCACAGCGGTGGTGTTGCGGCCAACATTGCCGGAGCCGAGCCAACCCTTCTCGATCACGGCGACATTGCTGATCCCGTGCTCCTTCGCAAGATAGTATGCCGTCGAAAGGCCGTGTCCGCCGCCGCCCACGACGATCACGTCGTATGTCGGCTTCGGCTCAGGCTTGCGCCATGCGGGCTTCCAGTCCCGGTTGCCCGCAAAGGCGTTCTTCAGGATTGAAAGTGCGGAGTATTCCGCCATTCTTCTCCGCTCCCCGATTTCGGTCGACACTATAGGCGGCCGGACGCGGCGAAGGTCAAGTTTGCGCCATCGTCTGTTGCTGCGCCGACGCTGCCGGCGCCGCGCTTGCCGCTTTGACCCACAGAAACTATGACGGGACAACGGGCCATCAACCGGAAAGGCCAAGCCTGTCGTGAGATCGAGCCTGCCGAAGTTCCGGTTTGCTGCCTTCGTGGCGTGGATCCTGCTGCTTGCGCTGCCGCAATGGGCGCTGGCGCAGTCGCAGCCGTCGGGCGCGTCGGACATCGTCACCCAGCAGCGCACGGCGATCAGCTCGCTCAGCCAGCGTACCGACGACGCCCAGAAGAAGATCGAGATCGGCCAGGAAGACGACAACCGGCTGGTCGAGATTCGCCTGCTGCTCGAACAGGTCGAGCGCGACCTGATCGCGGCGAGCGTGGCGTTCCGGCCGAGGCTTGCCGAGATCAACGACCGTATCCAGCAGCTCGGGCCGCCTCCCGCCGATGGCGCGGCCGAGCCTGACGTCATCGCGGCCGAGAGGCTCAGCCTTTCCGAGGAAAAGGCGGAGATCAACGCCGCCCTCGGCGTGGCCGAGAATCTGTCCATCCGTGTCAACAATCTGATCAATCAGCTTACGGAGATGCGCCGCGAACTGTTCACGCGGCAGCTCACCAAGCGGTACGACATCGGCTCGGAAATGCTGGGCGAGGTTGGTGCCGCGGTCCACAGCGAAACGCAGAAGCTCTACTATGCCGTCTCGTCCTGGCTGCGCTTCGTCATACGCTTCAAACTGCCGTCCTTCCTGGCTGCGACGTTTTTCGCGGTCGCCGCGGCTGCGCTGCTTCTGATCGGCGGCCGGCGTGCTTTCGGCCAATACTACACGCCCGACCCTGCGCAGCTTGCTCCCACCTATCTCAGCCGGCTTTCCGTCGCGTTCTGGTCGACTTTCATGCGGTCGGCGGCGATGGCCGTCTTTCTCGGCGTGGCCTATTTCTTCTACGACTACTTCGCGGTGCTCAGGGACGACATCCGCGAGATGCTGGTGCCGCTCCTCTACGTCATCGGCGTGGTTTTCTTCGTCTACACTCTGGCGGTCGCCGTGCTGTCGCCACGGCTGCCGAACTGGCGGCTGATCCCGGTCGAGACGCGCGCCGCCCGACGCCTTGTCTTTCTCGTCCTGGCGACGGCGGTCTTTACCGGAATCGATTCTTTCCTGACCGCCGTCTACCGCACGTTGGGCTCGCCGCTGTCGCTGACGGTCGGAGAGAGCCTGATCGCCACCGTCATCACCGGCGGGCTCGTCATTCTCATCGGCCTGATCAAGCCCTACGCCGACCCGGCCGGCCGCCCGATCGGCTGGCCGCGATGGCTGCGTGCCTTCCTGTGCATCGTCGGCGCGGTCACCGTCATTGCCGCGCTGCTGGGATATATCGGCCTGGCGCGCTTCCTGGCGCAGCAGATCGTCATCACCGGCGCCATTCTCGCTACCATGTATATCGGCTTCCTCTCGGCCAGGGCCGTGGCCGAGGAAGGAGCCTTCGGCCGCACCGCTTTCGGCGCGCGCATCCAGCGGCGGTTCAAGGTGGACGAGACCGCGCTGGACCAGATCGCGCTGGTGCTGTCGGTAGCCATCAACGTGCTGGTGGCGGTCGTCGGCCTGCCGCTGATCCTGCTACAGGCGGGCTTCAAGTTCGGCGACATCCGCGCCTGGGTGCTCAAGGCGCTGGAAGGTTTTCAGGTCGGCTCCTTCACCTTCTCGCCGGCGGGAATCCTGAGCGGCCTCGTGGTGTTCGTCGTCGGCTATCTGCTTACGCGCTGGTTCCAAGGCTGGCTCGACGGCTCGGTGATGGCGCGCGGACGCGTCGACCTCGGCGTGCGCAACTCGATCCGCACGGTGGTCGGCTATGCCGGCATCGCGGTGGCGGTGCTGCTCGGCATCTCGGCGGCGGGTCTCGACCTCTCAAGTCTGGCGCTGATCGCCGGCGGCCTGTCGCTCGGCATCGGTTTCGGCCTCCAGAACATCGTCTCCAATTTCGTGTCGGGGCTGATCCTTCTGATCGAGCGGCCGTTCAAGTCCGGCGACTGGATCGTGGCGGGCGACGTCTCCGGCACGGTCAAGAAGATCAGCGTGCGGGCGACGGAGATCGAGACGTTCCAGCGTCAGTCGGTGATCCTGCCCAATTCGCAGCTTATCAACGCGGCGGTCGGCAACTGGACGCTGAAGAACCGCATCGGCCGCGTCGATATCCGGGTCAATGTCGCATACGACAGCGACGCGACGCGCGCTTACGAACTGATGGTGGACATTGCCAGGGCGCATCCCAAGGCGCTGAGGAACCCCGAGCCGTTCGTCCAGTTCGTGAATTTCGGCCCGGCCGCGCTGGAATTCGAAATCCGCATCACCATCGCCGACATCCTGGAGGGCGGGATCGTCCAGAACGACGTGCGGTTCGCGGTGCTCGACGCGTTCCAGAAGGAAGGCATCGCAATCCCGTCGACCGCGCGCGCGCCGGATCCCGAACGGCCGCCGGCCTGGCCGGCCGATGACGAAAAGGCGGAGGCGGAGCATGTCGCGGCGGTCGAGCAAAAGCAGCAGCGCGACGCAGAGGCTGCCAAGGGCCGGCGCAAGCGGAAGCCCGACCCGAGCTGAAGGCGCCGTTCAGTTGCCGTTCAGCCAGGCCGAACTATAAGGTATGCACAAGGAAGCCAGATGGCTTCCATCAGGCAACAGGGACGGTGGAAACACCGACAGCGACATGAACCGTATGATCCTTGCAGGATGCGCCGCGCTTCTGGCCGCCGGGCCGGCGACGGCAGCCAGCGCGGTAAACCGAGACGCCGAGCCGCGTACTCTGGTGGTGACCGAGGGCGGCAGCAAGACCGAACTGTCGCTCGCTGCCGGCGAGACAGTGCAGTTCTGCAATTCGGGCTGCTTCGTCACGCTTCCCAACGGCGACCGCCAGGCCCTGACCGGAAGCGAGACGATCGAGATCTCCGGCGGAAACGCCACCATCAAGTAGACGCCTGCGTCCAACCTCAAGCCGAAAGCCGCGCGAGCGATCGCGCGGCTTTTTCATGAATCGGGCAATGCGTCGTTAAGGATAGAGCCCGAAACCGCGTGCCCGCTGCCCATGCGCGATGCACAATTAAGCCTTCCCTAGCCACCGCCGTCCTAGTTGCAGACGAGCCGGCGGAAAGACCGGCAGCTGCACATACTGGGCTGGGTGCATGGACGCGCGATCGGAACGCAATGCGACACCGCTTGCTGTCGACCTCGACGGCACGCTGATTGCAACGGATCTTCTCTGGGAAGGTCTGTTCCTTTTGCTGCGCAAGCATCCGCTTTGCATCGTCATGGTGCCGTTCTGGCTGGTGCACGGGCCGGCGCGCCTGAAGCACGAGATCGCCGCACGGGTCGATCTGGACCCATCGACGCTTCCTTATCGGGAAACCGTCGTGGAGCGGCTGCGCCAGGAGAAGGCGCAGGGTCGCCGCATCGTGCTGGCAACCGGCACCCCCCGCAAATTCGCTGAGGCGATCGCAGCCTATCTCGGCGTGTTCGACGCGGTACTGGCGACGGAACGCGGCGAGAACCTGACTTCCGATCGCAAGCGCGACGCCCTCGTCAAAACCTATGGCGACGCCGGCTTCGACTATTTCGGCAACAGCCGCCACGACCTGACGGTGTTCGATGCTGCGCGCGAGGCAATCGTGGTCGCACCCGACCGGCAAGCGGCACGCTGGCAGCGCCAGCATCAGGCCGAGCTGATCGAAGCCAGCAGACCCAGTCCCCGCACTATCCTGAAGATGCTGCGGGCGCATCAGTGGCTGAAGAACTCGCTGCTGGCGGTGCCCGTGATTCTCAGTCACGAGTACTTCAACGTATCGATGCTGACGGATCTCGTCCTTGCCTTCGTGGCTTTCAGCTGCGCGGCGTCGGCCGTCTACATCGTCAACGACTTCTTCGATCTCTCGCTCGACCGCGCCCATCCGACCAAGCGCAAGCGGCCGTTCGCTAGCGGGCTGCTGTCGATGCCATTCGGCTTCGCGTCCGTGGCGGTTCTGCTGGTTGTCAGCTTCGGCACCGCGCTGTTGCTGCCGATCGAGTTCCTGGGCGTGCTGGCCGGCTATCTCGTGCTGACGACGGCCTACTCGCTGTCGGTGAAGCGCATGCTGCTGCTGGACGTGCTGATGCTCGCCGGTCTCTATACGACGCGGCTGCTGGCCGGCGCGACGGCTACCGGAACGACCGTGTCCTTCTGGTTGCTCGCCTTCTCGATTTTCTTCTTCCTGTCGCTGGCGCTGGTCAAACGCTATGTCGAGCTGCGCACTTCGTGCCTGCCGGCCGGCGAGCGTATTGCCGGCCGCGGCTACCGGACCGAGGATCAGGACATCGTCGCGCAGGCGGGCATGGCGGCGGCCTTCTCGTCGGCGCTGGTGCTCGCGCTCTACATCGACAGCGACTCCGTCCAGCGGATGTATCCGCATCCCTGGCTGGTCTGGCCGCTGGCGCCGATCGTGCTCTACCTGACGATGCGCGTTTGGATCCTGGCGCGACGCGACGAGATGCATGACGACCCGGTGGTGTTCATCATCCGAGACTGGCGCAGCCAGGTCATGGTGGTGATCGGCGCCGTACTGTTGCTAGCCGCAGGCGTCTAGGCCATGGACGGCATCTATCCCAGCTTCGGCCGAGTTGGGCCCGTCGGCACGCGCGCGATCCCGGCCGAGGAGGCGGTCGCGCTGCTGCGCTCCGGTTCCGCGCGAGAGGGCAGTCTGCTCGGCTACGGCAACGGCCGCAGCTACGGCGACACCTGCCAGAACAGCGCCGGCACGCTGATCGACATGCGCGGCATGAAGCGCGTTCTTCATTTCGATGCCGAGACCGGGGTGCTGCGCGCCGAAGCGGGCCTCCTGCTCAGCGAGATCATCGCTCTTGCCGCGCCGCATGGTCTGTTCCCGCCGGTGGTGCCCGGAACACAGTTCGTCACTCTCGGCGGGGCGATCGCCAATGATGTTCACGGCAAGAACCATCACAGGCGCGGCACCTTCGGCTGTCATATCGAGTCGCTGACGCTGCTGCGCTCAGACGGCAAGGAAGTGGTCTGTTCCGCCGAGAGCAATCCGCGGCTCTACCGGGCAACCATCGGCGGCATGGGGCTGAGCGGCCTCATTCTCAACGCCTCCATCCGCCTGATGCGCGTGCCTTCGCTCGACGTTGAACAGAAGGTGATGCCCTTCTCCGGGCTCGGCGGGTATTTCGACCTGATCGACCAGGCGGATGCCGAGAACGAATATGCCGTGGCCTGGATCGACCAACTCGCATCCGGTGCGAAGGCCGGGCGCGGCGTGCTGCTGGCGGGCAACCATTCGCGTTTCGGCCGCCGTTCAGCGACGCTGCCCAGCGAGCGTCTGGCGGTGCCCTTTCAGCCTCCGCTCACACTCCTCAACCGGCCGTTCCTGCGGGTATTCAATACCGCCTATGGCTGGTCTAAGCGCC
>JAEUMA010000048.1 GCA_016793565.1 Rhizobiaceae bacterium | reverse complement strand
ATGGGGCTAGGCCGCTCCAATCTTCTCGCGCCCGCCCATATAGGGCCGCAAGGCCTGCGGGACGGTGACGCTGCCGTCCTCGTTCTGATAATTTTCCAGCACGGCAATCAGCGCGCGGCCGACCGCAACGCCCGAGCCGTTCAACGTGTGAACGAAGCGATTCTGCTTGTCGTCCTTGCCGCGGTAGCGCGCATCCATGCGGCGCGCCTGGAAGTCGCCGCAGACCGAGCAGGACGAGATCTCGCGAAAAGCGTTCTGGCCGGGCAGCCATACCTCGATGTCGTAGGTCTTGCGCGCGCCAAAACCCATGTCGCCGGTGCACAGAACCACCGTGCGGAACGGCAGTTCCAGCCGCTTCAGCACCGTTTCGGCGCATTGCGTCATGCGCTCGTGCTCGGCGATGGAAGAATCCTGGTCGGTGATCGAAACCAGCTCGACCTTATAGAACTGGTGCTGGCGCAGCATGCCGCGCGTGTCGCGGCCGGCCGAGCCGGCCTCGGAGCGGAAGCACGGCGTCAGCGCCGTGAAGCGCAGCGGCAGCTTTTCCTGCGCGGTGATTTCTTCGCGCACCAGATTGGTCAGCGGCACTTCGGATGTCGGGATCAGCCCGAGCCGACCTTCGCCGTGCGGCGTGAAGAACAGATCCTCGCCGAACTTGGGCAACTGCCCGGTGCCGTAGAGAACGTCGTCGCGAACCAGCAGCGGCGGGATCACTTCCGTATAGCCGTGTTCGTTCGTGTGCAGGTCGAGCATGAACTGGCCGAGCGCGCGCTCCAGCCGGGCGATCTCGCCCTTCAGCACGGTGAAGCGAGAGCCGGACAGTTTTGCCGCCCGCTCGAAATCCATCAGGCCCATGGCCTCGCCGATCTCGAAGTGCTCGCGCGCCCAGTTCGGGCGCGGGCGCACGTCGCCCCAGCGGCGCATCTCGACATTGTCGTGTTCATCCGCGCCGACCGGCACGTCGTCGAGCGGCACATTGGGCAACACGGCGAGCGCGTCGTCCAGCACCTTGTCGAGCCGCCGGCCCTCGGCTTCGCCGTTCTGGATGAATTCCTTGATACCGGCCACCTCGGCCTTCAGCGACTCGGCCAGATCCGGATTCTTGTCGCGCAGCGCGTTGCCGATTTCGCGAGAGGCGGCGTTGCGGCGTTCCTGCTTCTCCTGCAGCGCGGTCAGGTGCGCGCGCCGCGCCTCGTCCTTCTCGATCAGTCCGGACACCGTCGCGTCGGACTCCTCCGACGACCAGCCGCGCTTGGCCAGCGCCTCCACGAGGAGTTGGGGGTTCTCGCGAATCCATCTGATGTCGAGCATGATGTCAGGTCCAGGAGGAGACCGCCGCGATTAGTCGCGGACCCGGAACGTAGGAGAGCCTATTCGGCGGCCTTAGCTGCGGCCGCTTCCTCCGCTTCCTTGCGTTCCCTGGCGAGGCGCTCTTCTTCGCGCTTCCGTTCGACCATCCGGGCGGTCCAGATGGAGACCTCGTAAAGAAGGATGGTCGGAACCGCAAGGCCGATCTGGCTGACCGGATCGGGCGGCGTCAGCACCGCCGCGGCGACGAAGGCGATGACGATGGCGTATTTGCGCTTCTCGGCCAGTCCCTTCGAAGTCAACAACCCGGCCCGCGTCATCAGCGTCGTCACCACCGGCAGCTGAAAGACCAGCCCGAAGGAGAAGATCAGCGTCATGATCAGGCTGAGATACTCGGAAACGCGCGGCAGCAGCGAGATCTGCACGTCCTGGTCGGGTCCCACCTGCTGCATGGCCAGGAAGAACCACATCACCATCGGCGTGAAGAAGAAGTAGACCAGCGCCGCGCCCATCAGGAACAGGATCGGCGAGGCGACCAGGAACGGCAGGAAGGCGCGGCGCTCGTTGCGGTAGAGGCCGGGCGCCACGAATTTGTAGATCTGCGCCGCGATCAGCGGAAAGGCGATCACCAGGCCGCCGAACATGGCGATCTTGATCTGTGTGAAGAAGAACTCCTGCGGCGCGGTGTAGATCAGCTCGACCTGATGGTCGTTGAGCCCTGCCCAGCGCGTCGCCCATTTGAACGGTATCACCAGCAGGTTGAAAAGCTGCTTGGCAAAGAAGAAGCAGCCGAGGAAGGCTACGAAGAAACCGCCGA
>JAEUMA010000463.1 GCA_016793565.1 Rhizobiaceae bacterium | reverse complement strand
TCCCCTCTCGGGTCCGGCTCCCCCCGGCCAGACCTATTCCGCGGCCTCTGGGTGCAGTTCGATGCCGGCCAAGTACTTTTCCGCCTCCAGCGCCGCCATGCAGCCGAGACCCGCCGCCGTGACCGCCTGGCGGAAGACGTCGTCGGCGACGTCGCCGGCGGCGAATACTCCGGGAACGTCCGTGCGGGTCGAACCAGGCACCGTCCAGAGGTATCCGCCCGGCTTCTGCCGCAGCTTGCCCTCGAACAGTGACACTGCCGGCGCATGGCCTATCGCGACGAAGACGCCATCCGTCGGCATGTCGTGCACCGCGCCGGTGCGCACGTGCCGCAGCCGCACCCCGTTGGCGGATGCGGGCAAAGGCGGCTTCGCGGCCGCCCCGATGATGTCCTCGACGACCGTGTCCCAGATGACGCTAACGTTCGGCCTCTGCATCAGGCGCTCGCGCAGGATGCGCTCGGCGCGGAACTCAGAGCGCCGGTGCACAACGGTCACGCTCTTGGCGATGTTGGAAAGGTAGAGCGCCTCCTCCACCGCCGTGTTGCCACCTCCGACCACCACCACATCCTTGTTGCGGTAGAAGAAGCCGTCGCAGGTGGCGCAGGCGGACACGCCAAACCCCATGAACTGCTGCTCACCGGGAAGCCCCAGCCATTTGGCCTGCGCGCCGGTGGCGATGATCAGTGCGTCGCAGCTGTATTCTGTACCGGAATCGCCCTTCAGCCGGAACGGCCGTACAGCGAAATCGACCTCAGTGATGATGTCGTTTATCACCTCTGTGCCGACATGCTCCGCCTGCTTCAACATCTGCTCCATCAGCCACGGGCCCTGGATGGGTTCGGCGAAACCCGGATAGTTCTCGACATCCGTGGTGATCATGAGCTGCCCGCCCTGCTGCAGGCCGGCGACAAGCACCGGCTTGAGCATCGCGCGCGCAGCGTAGATCGCCGCCGTATAGCCCGCCGGCCCGGACCCAACGATCAGCACTGGCGCATGCTTGGCACCCATGACGAAAACCCTCGCAAAACGAAACGACGCGGCGGCGGGTGCCGTCGCGTACTGTATGCAATCTAGGTGCTGGTATGCCTCCTGCGCAAGGCTGGCCTACCGCCCTCCCCTGAAAGCTTTACCTGTGGCCGTCAAGAGTTGCCAAATCCGCGATACCCCAGCCTGACAGGATCGGCGCGATGGCGTAACAAAGCCGGATCATGCCTCATTCCCGGAAAATCCTGCATGCCCGCTTCCGCCGATCTCGACGCCACAGACTGGCGAATTCTGCGCGAATTGCAGGACGACGGGCGGATGACAAATGTCGAATTGTCGCGCCGCGTCGGAATCTCCGCGCCGCCTTGCCTGCGCCGCGTAAAACGGCTTGAGGACGAGGGCATTATCCGCAGCTACCGGGCAATGCTGAACGTGCCCGCGCTCGGGCTGAGCGTTGTCGCCTTCTGCTTCGTCGGATTGAAGCACCAGTCGGAGGCTGAGCTAAAGGAGTTCGCCGAACGCACCCGCGGCTGGCCGATCGTGCGCGCTGCCTGGATGGTGTCGGGTGATTCCGACTTCCTGCTGCATTGCGTCGCAGCCGACATCGCCGGCTTCCAGAGCTTCGTGATCGAAACCCTAACGTCGACGCCAAATGTCGACACGGTCCGAACCGCCCTCACCATACGCCAGGTGAAGGAGGAGGGCCTCGTGCCTATCCAGAAGGACAGCCGCAGCGCATAGCGCGACCGGGCCTTCAGCCGGCGGCCGCCAGCGCATCGATGCGGCCCACCAGCGCCTCGTGATCGGCGCGCGAATTCAAAGGGTTGACTGCAAAACCGGAATCTCCAGAGAAACTTCCGCTCTTGCCGATCAGCCAGCCTTCCGCAAGGCCCGCGCGTTCGCCGGCCTGCATGTCGCTCTCCTTGTCGCCGACCATGATCGACCGGCTCAGGTCGCAGCCGAGCATTTCACCCGCCAGCAGGACCATGCCGGGATTGGGCTTGCGCATCGGATGGTCGGCGACATTGTATGGTGCGAATCCCTTGTCGTGATATGCGCACGCCAGCACCATGGAGATGCCGCAGCTTTCGTTCTTGAGCAGCTCGATCAGGCGTGCATTGACGGAGGCGAACGCCGCCCAGCCGAAGAAAGCGCGGGCGATTCCGGACTGATTGGTGACGATCACCGTCGGCATGCCCGCGCGGTTGGCCGCGCGGATCACCGGCAAAACCGGCCGGCGCAGCTCTATCTCGCCCGGATGGCTCGGATAGCCGGTATCGACATTGATGGTTCCGTCCCGGTCCAGAAAGAGCGCGGGGCGGCTAGCTGTCGGACCGGCTGGCTCAAGTCTCTCGACCCAAAGGCCGGGTTCAGCCAGCGGCCACGGCGTCCGGCCCATCGCAGAGCGCTCCTTCCACTTCGTCGCAGAGGAAATGATAGAGGCAAAGATGCCCCTGCTGGATGATCGGCGTCTCCACGGACGGAACGTTGAGCAGAATGTCGCACAATGGCGCGAGCTTGCCGCCGGTGTCGCCGGTCAGGCCCACGACCACCATGCCCATCACACGCGCCTGCTCGGCCGCCCTCAGCACGCTGGGGGAATTTCCGCTGGTGGAGATGGCCAGAAGCACCCCGCCATCGGCGCCATGCGCCTCCACCTGGCGGGAAAACACCGTATCGAAGCCGAAATCATTGCCCCAGGCCGTCACAACGGCAGCATTGGCGGGCAGCGCTATGACGTTGTAAGCCTTGCGGTCACGCAGGAAGCGGCCGACCAGTTCGCCGGCAATGTGGATGGCGTCGCTGGCGGACCCGCCATTGCCGCAGACCAGCAACGCCTTGCCCGACGACAGCGCCGCGACGATGGCATCCGTCGACTGGCGCATTGGCCCGGAGAGGTCCCGCGCAGCCAGCGCTTGCAGCGCTTCCGCCGAGCGAACGAGATAGGCGTTGAGTTTCATGCTTCCTCCGCTGGATGACTGTGGCGCGGCTTCAGGACCGCTCGGCGATGCGGCGCAGCATGCCTGTCGTGCTGCGGCCGTCCACAAGCTCGACCAGCAAGACCCGCCCGCCATCTGCCTGCACGTCTTCGGCGCCGACGACCTGGTCGATGGTGTAGTCGGCCCCCTTCACCAACACGTTGGGCCTGATTTTGCGGATCAGTTCCAGCGGCGTGTCTTGCGGGAAGATCACCACCAGGTCGACTGCGGCCAGCGCGGCTAGCACGAAGGCGCGATCCTGCTCGCCGTTCAGGGGGCGACCCTCCCCCTTCAGCCGGCGCACCGATTCGTCGCTGTTCACGCCGAGCACCAGCCGGTCGCAGGCCGCGCGCGCCGATTGCAGCAGCGCGACATGCCCGGCGTGCAGCAGGTCGAAGCAGCCATTGGTGAAGCCCACCGTCAGGCCTTCGCGTTTCCATGCTGACGCGAGTGCCGCCGCTGCTTCGGCAGAGACGATGCTCGCCGAAAGCCTCGGATGACCCTCGCTACGAGCTAGGGCATCCAGCAGTTCCGCCGCCGAAAGCCGCGCCGTGCCGCGCTTTCCTACCACTACGCCCGCGGCGGCATTCGCCACTTCGGCTGCCCCGTTGCGGTCGAGGCCGGCCGCCAGCGCTAGCGCGAACGAGGCGATGACCGTGTCGCCGGCTCCGGATACGTCAAACACCTCGCGCGCACGCGTCGCGATGTGGTGAGCGGTGTCCGTCTCGATGACGCTAATGCCCTTCTCGCTGCGGGTCGCCAGCAGAAACTCGAAGCCATGCGCGGCGATCAACTCACGTGCGGCTTCCGTTACCTCGCCGTCGGAGGAGACCACGCGGCCAACCGCCTCGCCCAGTTCCTTGCGGTTCGGCGTCACGGCGGTTGCACCGGTGTAGCGGGAAAAGTCCTTGCCCTTGGGATCGACCAGCACCATCTTGCCCGCCGCGCGCGCCGCACGGACGAGTTCCCCCGCAACGCCATCGGCCAGCACGCCCTTGCCGTAGTCGGACAGGATGACGATGTCGGCGGTCGGCAAAAGCTCGACGAACCGCTCCAGCATGGGGGTCCGTTCGGAAGCGTCGAGCGGACGGATCTCTTCTTCGTCGAAGCGCAGAACCTGCTGGTTGAGTGCGGAGAATCGGCTCTTGGCCGATGTAATGCGCCCGACCGACGCCTCTATCCCCGCCGCGTCGATGCCATCTGCCTCCAGCATGGAGCGCACGGTGCGGCCGGCAAAGTCGTCGCCGACCACCGCCACTGGGACGGCGGTCGCGCCCAGCGAGACGATGTTCGCCACCACATTGCCCGCGCCCCCGAGCGCCAGGCTTTCGCCGCGGCCATGCAGCACGGGTATCGGAGCCTCCGGCGAGATGCGCTCGATCACCCCGTGCACGAAACGGTCGAGGATGAAGTCGCCCACCACAAGCGCGCGGACGTCACCAAACCGAGCGATGGCGCGCTCGAACTGGTCGGGTACGGCGGGTTTCAGCGGTCCGGTCATCGCCGCAGGCGATATACCGGCCGGCCGCCGGGCGCAACAGCGAGCGCGGGCCGGCGTCGACAGCGGCCCCGCCGTCGCCTATAAGCGCCGCGGCATCCGGACTGAGGACTCCAGCATGATCGTCGTCACCGGCGGCGCCGGCATGATCGGCAGCAACATCGTCGCGGCGCTGAACGCGCAGGGTCGCACGGACATCGTGGTCGTGGACGACCTCACCGACGGACAGAAGTTCCGAAACCTGTCGGACCTCTCGATTACCGACTATCTGGACAAGGACGAGTTCCTCGCGCTGGTGAAAGCGGACGCAGCACCGCGTATAGAGGTGGTGTTTCATCAGGGAGCCTGCTCGACCACCACCGAGTGGAACGGCAAGTTCATGATGGACGTGAATTTCGCGTACTCCAAGGCGCTCCTGCATTTCTGTCTCGCCCGAC
>JAEUMA010000737.1 GCA_016793565.1 Rhizobiaceae bacterium | reverse complement strand
ATCGGACTCGCCCCCGGCCTGCCGGGCGGTTCGGTCGGCCTGCGCAACACCTATGCCGATATCGGCGAGACGGTGGCGGAGCATCTCGGCCTGGAGCCCGGCCGGCACGGAAAATCCTTCTTGCCGCTGATCGCGGGCCATGCCTGAGCTTCCCGAGGTCGAAACCGTCCGGCGCGGCTTGCAGCCGGCCATGGAGGGCGCCGCGATCCTCTCCGTGGAGACGCGCCGGCCGGACCTGCGCTTTGCGCTGCCGCTCGATATTTCCTCGCGCCTGGCCGGCCAGCGGATCGTCTCGCTGGGGCGGCGGGCGAAGTACCTGCTGGTCACCGCGCAAGACGGCACCGTACTGATCTGCCATCTCGGCATGTCGGGATCGTTCCGTGTCGAAGAGGGCGGCGCGGGCGCCACCCCAGGCCTGTTCCACTACGAGCGTTCAAAAGATACCGCACACGATCATGTGCTGTTTCATCTGGAAGGGTCGGACGGCCGCCGTGCCCGTGTCGTCTACAACGATCCGCGCCGGTTCGGCTTCATGCTGTTCGCGGCCGCCGACGGTTCCCATCCCATGCTGGACGGGCTGGGCGTCGAGCCGACCGGCAATGCACTCGACGGCGCGTTGTTGGCCTCCCTGCTCGCCGGCCGCAAGACCCCGCTGAAGGCCGCGCTGCTCGACCAGTCGCTGATCGCCGGGCTAGGCAACATCTATGTCTCGGAAGCGCTGTGGCGGGCGGGGCTTTCTCCGCGCCGGGCCGCGGGCTCGATCGTGACGGCGGCCGGCGGCCCCACGCCGCGCACGGAGCGTCTGGCTGCCGCTGTCCGCTCGGTGATCGCCGATGCGATCGCCGCCGGCGGCTCGTCGCTGCGCGACTACATGCATGCCGACGGTTCGCTGGGCTATTTCCAGCACGCCTTTTCGGTCTATGACCGCGAGGGCGAGCCGTGCCGCAAGCCTGGCTGCGGCGGGCATGTCGGCCGTATCGTGCAAAGCGGCCGTTCGACCTTCTTCTGCGCCGCCTGCCAGCGCTAGTCTTCAGGGAGAATCCATATGGCCTACGAAACCATCCTCGTCGAAAGCCGCGGCAAGGTCGGGATCATAACCCTGAACCGTCCGAAGGCGCTCAACGCGCTCAATTCGACAGTGTTGCGCGAGATCGTCGCGGCCGGCCGTGCCTTCGACGCGGATGCGGGCATCTCCGCGCTCATCCTCACCGGTTCCGAGAAGGCCTTCGCGGCCGGCGCGGATATCAAGGAGATGCAGGCCAAGCCTTTCGTGGAGATGTACCTGGAGGACTATTTCGCCGCCTGGGAGGATTTCACGCGCCTGCGCAAGCCCGTCATCGCGGCCGTGGCGGGATACGCGCTCGGCGGCGGCTGCGAGCTGGCGATGATGTGCGACTTCATCATCGCCGCCGACAACGCCAGGTTCGGCCAGCCGGAGATCACCCTCGGCGTCATGCCGGGCATGGGCGGGTCGCAGCGGCTGACCCGATTCGTCGGCAAGTCCAAGGCGATGGACATGTGCCTCACCGGCCGCATGATGGATGCCGCGGAGGCCGAGCGTTCGGGCCTGGTTTCGCGTGTCGTGGCCGTCGGCGATCTGATGGAGGAGGCGCTGAAGGCAGCGGGCAAGATCGCCGAGATGTCGCTGCCGGCGCTGATGATGACCAAGGAAACCGTCAATCGCGCCTATGAAACCACCCTGGCCGAGGGGTTGCGCTTCGAAAGGCGGGTGTTCCACTCGATGTTCGCCCTGGAGGACCAGAAGGAGGGAATGGCTGCCTTTGCCGAGAAGAGGACTGCCAATTTCCGCGACCGCTAGGCATGTCCATCTGTCCTTGTGAATTTGCGCGGCGCTCCGTTGACATCTTCGGGTCGCCTCGACTATAAGCCGCACCAACCGAGGCGGCCCGTGGGCTGCCCGATTGTTTTTTGCGCCCGCCACGCGCGGTGCGACCTGACCGGATACTGAAGAGAGGCACCATGGCCAACACCTCCTCGGCCAAGAAAGCTACGCGCAAGATCGCACGCCGCGCCGCGATCAACAAAAATCGCCGCTCCCGCGTTCGCACCTATGTGCGCAAGGTCGAAGAGGCTCTGGCCAGCGGCGACAAGGCCGCGGCGCAGGCCGCCTTCCTGGCTGCGCAGCCGGAACTGATGCGCGCCGCCAGCAAAGGCGTGCTGCATCGCAACACCGCTTCCCGCAAGGTTTCCCGACTTGCTAGCAGGGTCAAGTCGCTCGAAGCCTGACGCGTCTTCCAAGCAGAATCGATAGCCTGGCCCGGCGGCCTCCGCCGGGCTTTTGTTTTGCCGGCAGGCGCCACTTTGGGCCGCTCTTGCCTGGCGTCCGCGTGGCTGCATGGCTAACGCGATGGATTTGCCGGCATATTACCCCCGGCTAACGGTATTAGCCGATATTGCGTCACTTGCCGCGACGGTACGTGTCCTAAAATTATATGTAATTTCAAAAGCTTGGCGAAGGTTGTCCACAGCTTGTTGAGAATCGCGGCCGCCACCTGCCGGCCCGTACCTGTCAAGACATTTATTTGAAAATTTTTCTTTTGGCGGACTCGTCCAAGTGCGCGAACCGAAAGAGTTTGAATCACAATGGCTTTGCCGGACACCCCTCTGTGGAGGAGCCTCGCGAGGGGGTGAAACAAGCCTGAGTCATTAAAATTTGGTTAGCCTCAGCCTTGTGCTTTCCACAGCGTTTTTTGTAATGTCCCCTTCATCGACGGGGCGCGCAGAACGGGCCCCCAAAGCAAGCCAAAAAGGTCGTAGGTGACACGTGGACTTTAGTCCGCGATGCCTTTGGTTTGCCTGCGGTATGGAGTGAGTGGGGTGTAGACGAAAGTTTGATTGAGTGCTCGGCCATCGGGTCGAGGTTTAGTGTTTTGCCGCCGTTCAGGCGGGGGGTAATCGCGAGAGTGTGGGTCATGACAGTCTCGGAGCGTCGCTCCGGGGCATGGCGGTAGCGTTTGTCGACGAGGCGTGAACGGTTGCGGAGGTCACCCAAGGACCACCGCGGCGGAACGAGGCGGACGAGACAGGGAAATACGGAAAATGCAGAGCGGTATTGACGGGGATCGTGCTGGTGGCCGTCCCCTTCCTCAGACATTGGTTGCGGCGGACGGCGTGGCGGCGTCCGTGAACGCGGAGAAGATCTTCGACAGGGTCAAGACGCAGCTGAAGGCGAAGATCGGCGCCGACGTCTATTCGAGCTGGTTCGGCCGCATGAAACTTGCCGAGGTCTCCAAGGGGGTGGTGCGTCTTTCCGTGCCCACCGCTTTCCTGCGGTCCTGGATCAACGGCCATTATCTCGACACCATTGCCGACCTCTGGCGTGCCGAACAGTCGGACCTGTTGCGCGTCGAGATCGTGGTGCGCACCGCCGCGCGCAATTCGCGGGCGGAGGCCGAGCCGGTCGCCCCTGTGAAGAAGCCGCTGCGCGCCGCGCAGACCGCGCTCGCCGCCGGAACCGTGCCCACCCTGAAACCGGAGCACAGCCCGCTGATGCGACCTGCGCCGGCCGATGCCGAGCAGCGCCAGAGCGTCCTCGGCTCCCCGCTCGATCCGCGCTACACCTTCGCTTCCTTCGTCGAGGGCCCGTCCAACCGCATCGCCTTCGCGGCGGCCCGCGCGGTGGCCGAGCAGGCGTCCAGCGCCGTGCGGTTCAACCCGCTTTTCATCCACGCGTCGGTCGGTCTCGGCAAGACGCACCTGCTCCAGGCCGTCGCCGCCCAGGCGCTGGTGGCCAATCCCAACTCACGCGTCGTCTATCTGACGGCGGAGTACTTCATGTGGCGTTTTGCGACCGCGATCCGCGACAACAACGCGCTGACGCTGAAGGAGCAGCTGCGCGACATCGACCTGCTGATCATCGACGACATGCAGTTCCTGCAGGGCAAGTCGATCCAGAACGAGTTTTGCCACCTGCTCAACATGCTGCTCGACAGCGCCCGCCAGGTGGTGGTGGCGGCCGATCGTCCGCCAGCGGAACTGGAGTCGCTGGAGCCGCGTGTTCGCTCGCGCCTCAATGGCGGCGTGGCGCTGGAGATGGCGGCCCCCGATCTCGGCATGCGGCTCGATATACTCAAGCGCAGGCTGGCCGAG
>JAEUMA010000719.1 GCA_016793565.1 Rhizobiaceae bacterium | reverse complement strand
TAGCGGGCGATGTAGTTATGGAAGGCCGACAGCGCCGCGAACAGGCTCGACACCAGAAGCAGGCCGGCGATCATCGGTATCGGCCCGCCGACATAGCGGCCGGCCAGGTCGAAGAAGAAGAGTGACGGGTCGGGCAGCCCTTGCAGGGTGGGCATCAGATTGTCGGCGCCGACGCCTACGATCATCAGCCAGGTGGTGAAGACATAGAAGACACCGATCATCAGGACCGACAGGTAGGTGGCGCGCGGGATTGTCTTCTGCGGCTCGCGCGCTTCCTCGGCGTAGATGGTGGTCGCCTCGAAGCCGATAAACGAGCCGAGGCAGAACAGCACCGCGACGGTGAGCGAACCGGAGAAGATGGCGCTGGTGTCGAAGATGTTCAGCGCCAGGCCGCCGGCGCCGCCCGAGCCAATGATGGCGAAGTCGACGATCAGAACGACCAGGTATTCCAGAGCGACGATGAAGACCAGAACCTTGGCGGAAAGGTCGACCTGCCGGTAGCCGAGGATGCCGACGAGCGCGATCGCGATCAGGCTCCACCCCCACCAGGGCAGGTTGATGCCCATTTCGCCAAAGATGCCGCCGGCGATGCCGCCGAGAAGCCCTATGAGTCCGAACTGCATGGCATTGTAAGAGACCAGCGCGACCAGGGCCACAGCCCCGCCCGCCCGGCCGCCAAGGCCGCGTGCCGCATAGGCGTAGAACGCGCCCGCATTGGTAACGTGGCGCGACATCGCCACGTAACCCGCCGAGAAGGCCAGCATCAGCAGCGTCACGAAGACGAAGGTGCCGGGAATGCCAGACCCGTTGCCGAGCAGGAAGGCGATCGGCATCGCACCGGCCACGCCGGTGAGGGGCGCCGCCGCCGAGATCACCATGAAGGTGACCGCTATCAGTCCGAGCGAATTCCTTCGCAGTTGATTGGTCTCCACGCTGCTCATCTGGTCGGTCTCCTCTTGAGCCTTGTTCCCCTTGTGCCGGCGCCCGTCCCGCGCAGGCCACGTCTCGAAGTCACGCGGGCGAGCGCGTAAGTGCATCCTTACATTTTTGTATGAAGTCGGCGGCGAGCCCGCCCGGGCTGTCCGTTCGCCGCGCCAGCGCCACTACTGCGCCCTCTGGAAAATCTTCCTCCAAGGGCACCGAGACGATCTCCCTTCCGTCCGGGCCGGCTTTCGACTGAGGCGGCTGCGGAACAATCGAATAGCCGAGGCCGTGCGCAACCAGCCCGCGTACCATTGCGAAAGACGGCGACTGGAAGCGGACGTACGGGCTCATTCCGTTTCGGGCGAACAGGGCGTCCGTCGCCGCACGGACCGAGGGATAGTCCAGCATTACCATCGGCAATTCCACCAGATCGGCCAGGCGAAGGCTGGGCCTGCCGCTCAGCGGGTGACCGGCAGCAACCATCACATGCGGCGCGGGAGACCGGATGATCTCCGCGACGAGGTCTGGCGCATCGACCCGTCCGAAACTGATGGCCGCTTCGATCCTGCCCGCGCGCAACTGCTCGACCAGGTCGTCGTGGTCGGCCTCGAGCAGCCGGATATCGACGGCGGGTGTGCGCTTGGCGAACTGCTCGACCAAGGACGGCACAATTTGGGGCCCGAGCGTCACGAAGAAGCCGATGCGGAGCTGGCTTTCCGTGGCTTTCCCGGCAGGGTCGTCCGGCGTGATCGGGATGGCGCGCCGGTATCCACGATTGGCGTAGACGAGAGGCGAACGCTGCTCAGACAACTCTATCTGCTCCACCTCGCCGATGAAGATGAAGTGGGTGCCCCACAAAAGGGCGGTCTTGAGTTCGCAGTCGAGTGAGACCACGGATCCGTCGATCATCGGAGCGCCGGTGGCGCCCCCGCGCCAGGCGATCGCTCCGAAACGGTCGTCGTTGAGATGCTTCATCCGGCCGGAGAACAGGTCCGATACGAAGGACTGGTTGCTGCTCAGCACATTGGCGCAGAAGCGCCGGTTCTTTCTGATCGCCTCGCAGGCGGGGCTGAGATGATGAACGCTGACGAGCAGCGAGGGTCGGCTGGTGTCAGCCGAAACGGAAGTCATGGAGGAGACCGTGACGCCGAAGCGGCCGCCCTCGCCGTCCGTCGTGGCGACGGTGACGGCGGCCGCGACGCGGCTCATGCCTTCGAGGAAACGGGAGCGCAGCTCAGCATCCATGGCGGTCAACCCAGGTCGAAGAAGCGTTCGAGTTCCACGTCGGGAACCTTGCGCCGGAATTCGTCGTACTGGCCCTGGCGTGTCGCGGTGAACGCCTCGACGAAGCGGGCGCCGAGCCAATCCTTGGCGAAGGCCGAGCCGCGCAGCCGCTTGATCGCCTCGGGCATCGAGCGGGCGAAGTCCCTGGCCGGCTCCTGGGCATAGCCGGAACCGACGGTCTCCGGGTCGGGCTCGATCTCGCCGAGAACGCCCGCCACGCCGGCCGCGATAGTGGCCGCGGCGGAGAGATACGGATTGGAATCCGCTCCTGGCAGGCGGTTTTCTACGCGCAGCGATCCGGCGTCGTGACCGACGAGGCGGAAGCAGGTGGTGCGGTTCTCGAAGCCCCAGGTCAGGCCGGGCGGCGCGAATGTGCCGGGGGCGAAGCGCCGGTAGCTGTTCACCGTTGGCTGGAAAACCAGCGTCATGTCGCCGACGAATGCCTGGAGGCCGCCGAGGAAGTGCCTGAAGGTGCGGCTGACGCCGTTCTTCTCCTTCGGGTCCCAGAAGAGCGGCTTGCCGTCCTCGCCCTTCAGGCTGATGTGCAGGTGGATGGATTGACTGTCGGCGGCCTCGTTCCAGCGCGGCATGAAGGTGACGGAACGGCCCTGCCGTAACGCCAGCGCGCGGATGAAATTCTTCAGCAGGACGAGCTGGTCGGCCGGTTCGGTGCCCTCGCCCGCGCCGATGCAGGCTTCCATGAAGCCGGAGCCGATCTCCTCGTGCATCTTGGCGAGGTCGATCCTCAGCGGTTCGCACATCGCAGCCACCGCCTCGTACCATTCGGTCTGGACAACCTGGTATAGAATGAGGTCGTGACTGGCGTGGGCAGTGGCCGTCTTGAGATTGCGATAGCCCTTGGCGCGTGCGCTTTCCGGAGTCTCGTCGAACAGCGTGTATTCAAGCTCCATGCCGTATTTCGGTGTCAGACCGGCCTCGCCGGCGCGCGCCAGAACCGCCTTGAGGATCGCACGCGGGCATATCTTCGCCGAAGCCCCGGTGTAGTTCGACAGCACGACAAGGTCATGGCCGGGCTTCGACCACGGCAGACGGCGCGCTGTAGCCGGATCAAGCGTCAGCGGATCGTCATGGAAGTCGCCCTTGTCGTCGTTGACGCCGGGAATGGTCAGCATCACGTCGGTGGGATCGAGCGCGAGCTGCGCGGGCGCCATGCCCATGCCGTTCTTCGCGATGCCCTTCAGGCTCGCCACGGAAACCATCTGTCCGCGCAGCAGGCCATTGGTGTCGGTCATGGCAACCGTTGCAAAGCGGCTGGCCGGGTCGGCCAGAAATTCATCGATCGTCATGTTCCACCTGCTTGTATGGGAGCGGCGCTGATCAGCGCTTCCAGTTTGGCGAGTTCGGCATCGGGCCGGGTCGCGTAGGCGCGCAGGAAGACGCGCAGGCCGTTGTGCAGATAGCGGGCCACTTCGGCGCGTTCCGGCGGATCGTCGGGCATGTACAGCGCGCGCGTGCGCGGGGCGGACAGAATGAGGCCCCAGAAATCCTGCGCCGCAAGTTCGGCGTCGTCGAAGACGAGATCGCCGAGCGCCCGGCGGCGCTCCAGATAGTCCATGATGCCGCGCAGCAGACGGTCGGGACCGGTGGCCTGGTATGCGCGGCCGATCTCGGGAAAGCGCTGCACCTCGCCGATGATCAGGCGGGCCAGCGACAGCATATCGGGCCGCATGACCGTGTCGGCGTAGTCCCAGGCAAAGCCGAGGAGCTCGGCCGCCATACCCTTGCCGGCAGGATGCTCGAACGCCGCCAGCATGCGGTCACGCTGGCCGAGCATCATGGCGGAAAACAGCGCCTCCTTGGACGGGAAGTACTGGTACAGGGTGGGCTTCGAAAGGCCGGCGTCCAGCGCCACCGCGTCCATGGTCGCGCCGGAATATCCGGTCTCGGAAAAGACGCGCAACGCCGCATCCAGGATGCGGCGCTCGCGATCGAGGCGGTTCTGCTGTCGGCGCGGCAGGGCGCTCAACGCGGCAGCCTTTCGAGAAATTCGCAGAGCAGGCGGTTGTAGGCTGCCGGCTGCTCGACGTTGCAGACATGGCCCGCGTCGGCGATCGTCTCGTAGCGCACATCCGGCCGCGCCGATTGACCCAGGATGCGACGGGCAACGCCGCGGATCTCGGCCGGCGGGGCGAGCCGGTCGTGCTCGCCTGTCATCATCAGCACGGGCATGGTCAGCTGCGAGAAGTCGAAGCGCTCCGTCGGGTTGGTGAAGCATACGACCGCGTCGCGGTAGGTAGCGGACGGGATGTCCGCCATCGAGCGGGAAAGCTCGGCCTTCACCGCTTCGGCAGCGTTCGGACCTGCCAGCACCTTCACCACGGCCGGGGCAAAGTCGGCCGGCGTCCTGCCCTCGTTGAGCGGCACCTCGCGGCTGATGCGAAAGGCCTCGCGCTCTCGCTCGCCCGCTTCCGACATGCCTGTGCAGCCGCCAGAGAGGACAAGGCCGGCCAGCATTTCGGGATGACGCATGGCGAAGGACGTCGCGATCCACGAGCCGTAGGAGAGGCCCACGAGTACAAGGCGGTCGGCGCCGAAAGCCTCACGAACACGCAGGATGTCGGCGCAATAGTCGTCCACCGTCGACTGATCCGCGCCGAGGCCGCTGCCGCCATAGCCGCGCAGGTCCAGCGCGGCAGCCCGCATCACGCTTCCGGCCGCCGCAATCTGTGGCCGCCAGTTCCAGCCTGCGCCGCCGATACCATGCAGGAAGAGGCATAGCGTCCCCGGACGGGGTGTCGTTGCCGTCAGCGCCAGCCGCGGCGTGCCTTCCAGCGTCAAATCCTCAAGCGGCACATCTTTATAAATGGCCGGCATGTCAACAAACGCCGCGGTTGCGGTCTGCCCCGCGCATGCACCGAGCGCGGCGATTCCCGCTTCGAACACCGCCCTGGTGCCAGCGCAGATCGGCACAAGCCTTTCGGCGCCCGCTTCCACCGCCGCCGTCCAGGTGATTTCGCTGCCGCCTTCTCCGCGGGCGGCCACGCGGAACTCGGCATCATAGGCATCCGCGCCCTCGATGCCGGAGAGGTGCGTGTAGGCCAACGACCGGTCGCTATCGCTGAAATAGGTGAGCCGCTCGCGATAGAGCGCATCTTCGCCGTGCACCGTGAAGGCGCGGATCAGCGCTCCTTGGGCGTCGCGTTCGGCGCGGATGGCGGCGATAGCCGGATGCCAGGCACCGCAGAAGTCGCGCGTAACGGCCCAAACTGCCTCGGGCGAGGCGGACAAGGTGCCGGTGACCTCAACCGTCTCGCGCGCCATTTTTTTTTACCGCACCGACCGGATGGCGCCAGCCTCTCCGCGCCACAGCGAGTTCCGCGCGCCGCCTTCGTCGCCGGGCGCGGTGTCGAGTTCGTCCATCTCGTAGAGCGCCAGAACGCCGAGATAGTCTTCCATGATCTCCGACGTGTAGGGCAGCATCAGCGCGCCGCATCGGCTGTCGCGATACATGCGCTCCAGCGGCAGCGACTTCAGCATCGACTGGCCACCGCAGGTGCGGATCGCCATCGACGTCATCTCGGCCGCGCCTTCCATGACGTTGTATTGCGCGGCATACATGCGCATCACCTCGGCCTTGCTCGGAAAGCCCTTCGACTCGCTGAAGGCCTGCCACCAGAGAGCACGGATGTTGGCGAGGCGTGCATACATCTTGGAGACAGCGATGCGCTTGGTGGCGTACATGCGCCGGTCGATCGGAGGCTGGCCGGGAACCTTGCCCTTAAGGTAGTCGACCATGAAATCGAACGCGCCCTGCGCCACGCCCATATAGGTCGGCGACAGCGTGATCATCATATGCGGATAGTTGGGCAGCGTCTTGTTGAAGATGCCGCGCGGCATCAGCAGGTCGTCCTCGCTGACGAAGACGTCCTTAAGGATAAGGTCACGGCTGTTGGTGCCGCGCATGCCGAGCGGATCCCATTCGCCCTTTACTGTGAGGCCTGGCGCGTCCTTGTGGACTACGAACAGCATGGTGTCCTCGTGGCGCGGCTCCTGGCCCTCGAACACCTCCGTGCAGACGATGGTGTAGTAGTCGCAATAGCCGGCAAGCGAGGCGAACTTCTTGAAACCGGTGATTTTCCAACCGCCATCCACCTTGCGGCATTGCGTCTGGTTCGGCTTCGACGTCCAGTTCTGCCCGCCCTCTGAGATGGGCTGGGAGTAGATCGCGCGCTCGGCAATGGCTCGGCGGAACTGGCGTTCCCGCAGGGGAGCGAATGCGGCCTTCTCCTGCGGCGTCAGGTTGGGCATGTCGTACATGAAGCGCGACCAGGCCATGGACGAATTGTGCATGTTGAAGGTCAGCGCGGTGGCGCCACAGTACTTGCCGATCTCGGCGCCGACCATCGCATATTCGTACATCGAAAAGCCCCAGCCGCCGAATTCCTCGGGGATGCACAGGCCAAGAAAGCCTGCGTCCGCCAGATCCCGGTAGTTCTCGACCGGAAAGGACGCGTCATCGTCAATCGCCTTGGCCCGCGGCGCGAATTTCTCGCGCCCCATCTCGTTGATCAGGCGCAGCTTGGCCTGCACCTCAGGGCGGATGCGGGAGAGGTCGTAGTAGTCGGCAATATCGCTCATGCTCGTTCTTTCTCGAAGGGCGTCAGAGCGCCAGTTCGCCTTGCAGCACGCCGTCCTTGACGACGATGCTGCCGTCCAGCGCGATGGTGCAGTTGCGCATCGGCAGGTCGAAATGGCCGAGCGTGTAGCGGCCGGCATATTGGTTGGCGCCCGTCGACCATAGGAAGGACCCGGCCAGGGCACGGAACTCCACCGCCTGCATGTCGCGCTTGTCATACATGGCGGCCGACACCCAACGGGCGCGCGGATGCAAGCCCCAGCCGACATGGCTCATGCCGTAGGCGTTTCGGTCGTCCCAGGCTTCCATGTACTCGCGGAAATGGATGGCATCGACGCCGTCGCCGCGGATGGCGGTGACGAAGTCTTCCTCGATGGTGAAGTCGATGCGACTGGTCAGCGTTGTCTTGAACGTCAGGTTCATGTCGCCGACGTCCATGACGATGCGGCCGTTGACGCAACCCTTTCCGGGGAAAGCCAGACACAGCCCGCCCGGCCAGTGGGCGACGGAACCGGGCGTAGTGCCGAAGCCGGGCGTGCCGCCGCAGGGCGCATTGCGCAGATCGACCAGCAGATCGGTGCCGGCCGACGAGGTCACGCGCATTTCCTTGGCTTCGCGCAGCATCTGCACGCCGAGCGCCACCTTGGGGCCCAGTTCGGCGGTCGGTTCGGTGCGTTCCAGGATTTCCGGATGCTCGTTGCACACGACCAGAAGGCGCGTACCGCCGGCATCCTCGATCTCAGGCCACTCCGGCGCATGGATCAGGCCTTCGACAGTGCAGTCGACGATCACCTCGACGCGCTTTAGCGCCTCGATCACCGCCCGGTTGTGCTGGATAGCCCAGGACGTGCCCGTCGATTTCACCGGAACCGGCGCGGTCAGGCGCGGCGTCGGCATCTGGATCATGCAGTATTCGGCGCCGAGATCGTGACAGGCCAGATCGGAAAGATGGATCAGCACGGGGCGCGACTGCGTCTCTGACAGGATCGCCACCTTGGTTCCCCGGCCGATGGCATTCAGCGCGAAGACGCGCCGGAAGCAGTCCAGCCACTTCCCTTCGATGCGCTCTTGCAGCATCGCGACACTCCCATTGCTGATCCGCTCTTGCGAATTTCTTTACTTGAGAGTTAAGGTTTCCGAATTCGCGACCGGAGTCAATGTGGATTTTCGAAGATTTCGGATTATTCGATAATTGTCAGAGAAGGCGGTCTTTCCTGTCGGCCCAGCGCGGCCGTTGCAGGCTGAACGTGTCGCGGCTGCGCACGTAGTCGCTGCCGTAGGAACGGGCGACGAGGTCGAGCGCCGGCGTATCGATATGCGCACGCTCACGATCCAGCACGAACTCGTCGGCGATATGGATGGTGAGCACCCGTCCAATGACCGCGACCTGCGAGGGGCCGGTGACCACCGACGACAGCGAGACGCATTCGAAAGAGACCGGGCTTTCGGCGATGCGCGGAGGCGCCACGCGGTCGGAAGGCATTGTCGTAAGCCCCGCGAGCGCCAGTTCGTCCACTCCGCGCGGCGCGTCGATGGACGTCTCGTTCATCGCCTCCACGAGCCGCTCCGGCACCAGGTTGACGACGAACTCGCCGGTATCGAGGATGTTGCGGGCCGTGTCCTTGAAGCCGCGCTCGGGGTCGGCGAGAATGCCGATGGCGACCGTCGGCGGCGCAGAGCCCATCACGTTGAAGAAGCTGAACGGCGCGGCGTTGACGCCTCCCTTGATGTCGCGCGTGACCACCCAGGCGATCGGACGCGGCATCACCGTGGCCGCCAGAAGCTTGTAGGCGTTCGGCGTACCGACTTCTTCCAGATCGAAACGCATCAGACCACCACCGCCGCCTTGCGGATTTCCAAGCTCGCGCGGGCCTGCCCGGCGCCTGGGCGCTTCCACTCAGTCCGGCGTAGCATTGACGACCGGATGGCGCAGCGTGCCTATCCCCTCGACGGTCGCGACCACCACGTCGCCCGGCCACATCCACTCCTGCGGCGTTCGCCCTGCGCCGACCCCTTCCGGCGTGCCGGAAGCGATGATGTCGCCAGGTTCGAGCGTGATGCCGGACGATATGTCCGAGATGAGGTCGTCGACCTTGAACAGCATGTGCCGTGTGTTGGAGCGCTGCTTCTCCACGCCGTTGACGGTCAACCACAGGTCGAGCCCCTGCGGGTCGGGAATTTCGTCCGCCGTCACGATGCAGGGACCGAAGGGCGCATAGGTGTCCTGCCCTTTCGAGAAGATCCACTGGCCGGCACGGCGGTTGTCACGCGCGGAAACGTCGATCATGACGGAGTAGCCGAACACATAGTTCAGCGCGTCCTCCCTGCGCACGCGCCGCGCGGTAGTGCCGATGATCACGGCGAGTTCGACTTCCCAGTCGAGCTGCTGCGTGATCTTGCCGTTGTGCTCGATCCCCTCGCCCGGACCGATCACCGTGGTCGGCGGCTTCGAGAAGATCACCGGCTGCTTCGGCAGGTCCTTGGCCGTGTCGAGCGATTTCGCGCTCTCGGCGACATGCTCGACATAGTTCAGGCCAATGCCGAAGATGTTCTTGCGCGGGCGCGGAATCGGGGCGAGCAGCCTCACATTGGCGAGCGCCGTCGCCACCGTCGCCGGAAAGCGGCCCTCGGCGCGCTCCAGACAGTCGCGCAGCGTTTCCAGGCCTGGCCGGCCGGCATCGATGAGGCCGAGCATTGTATCGGGCAGATCCTCGCCCTGCGTGGCGCCCAGCATTCCGACGTCGACGACCAGGTCTTCGGCGAGCACGCCAAGGCGCGCCGAGGCCTCGACTGAGGCCCGATAAGTCACAAGCTTCATGATTCTTCCTTCAGTGAATCGGCTGGACGCCGCCATTGTCGCCGAACGCCTGCTCGCGATAGAGGCCGAGCGCGCGCATGACGGGCAGGTCGGAAAGGCAGAACAGGCAGGCGTCCTCGCTTTCCGAGCCGTTGATATGCTCGTGCCAGGCCCAGGACGGCACGCAGAAGATGTCATGCTCGCGCCAGTCGTAGCGCTTGCCGTTGATCACGGAGTGACCGCTGCCCTTGGCGACGTGATAGAGCCCGCTGCCGGTGTGGCGATGCGCCTTGGTGTGCTCGCCCGGACGCAACATCTGCATCGAGGCGCCCATGGTCTGCATCACCGGGCCGCTGGTGACCGGGTTGACGTATTCCATCAGCACGCCGTCGAATGGCGAGCCGTCCGTGCAGGCCGCAAACTTGCGCAGGGATTCGTATGTCGGCTCCCATTCGTACTTGAACATCGGGCTGTAGCCCTTCCCCCAGTTCTGCCCCGCCGGCTTCAGGCCGGGATTGCCCCAGGTCTTGGTCATGTCGTCGACCTCGTAGCCCACAGCCTGCCGCAGATCGGGATGCACCTCGTAGAAATTTGCCTCCATCGCATTGACGAAGGGGATGTCGAGGCCGTCCTGCCAGATGCAGGGCGTGCCCGTCGCCTCCACACCATGCTCGTGCCAGGTTCCATTGGGCGTCAGCACGAAGTCGTTGGCGCCGAGCGTCATCTTGTGGCCGTCGACCACGGTGTACGCGCCCGAGCCCTCCATGATGAAGCGGATCGCCGAGGCGGAGTGCCGATGCGCCGACGCCACCTCCCCCGGACGCATGACCTGCAGCCCGGCATAGAGCCAGCCGACGGCCGCGGCGACGTCGCTGCGTCCCGGATTGTTGAGATAGACGACCCGCCTGCCCGCCTTTTCCGGCGTCACCAGTTCAACCGAACGCAGCACGTGCTCGCGCAGATCGCGATAGCGCCACACGACTGGGACCGATTGCGATTTCGGCTCCCACGGCTCTATCTTGTTGGCCACCGTCCACAGTGCGCCGGCGCTGAACCTTTCAAGCTCGTCGTAATAGGCCAGGAGTTCCGGCGTATCCTCGACATTCGCCCGTCCGGCGACATCCTCGCGGTGGTTCTCATGCTCCTTCGCCATGCGACACTCCTGCGCCCGGATCCATCTGTCCTCAGGATGGCTCAGCATAATTTCGAAAGCAATAAGGATTTTCGAAAGTTTTTGAATTGCCGAATCCGCTCCGACCGGGATATGCATGCGGCGACGGAGGATCCTATGACCCTTGCCGAGAAAGCCTACGAGGGGTTGCGCCACGACATCATCCGGGGCGAACTGCCGCCGGGCCGTCCACTGCGGCTGGCCGAACTCAGCGAGCGCTACGGCATGGGCTTCTCACCGCTGCGCGAAGCGCTCAACAGGCTGCACGCCGAAAGGCTGGTAACGGCGGAATCGCTACGCGGCTTCCGCGTGGCGTTGCTTTCGGTCGAGGAGATGCACGACGCCGTCGCAACCCGCATCATGATCGAAAGCGAGGCCTTGCGCGCCTCCATCCGGCTCGGCGACGACGCCTGGGCGGCTGGCATCGTGTCGTCGCTCTACGCGCTCAATTTGCAAGCCAGCCGTACCGGCGCAGAGGCCGACATCTGGGCGCTCGAGGCCCGTCACTACGCCTTTCACCGCGCGCTGCTCAGCGCCTGCGGCTCGGCCTGGACGATGGAGTTCTTCGAACGGCTTTATGCGGCGACCGAGCGCTATCGCATTCCGGTGCTGCTCAGCGCCGGCCGGCCGATGGGGCGCGACGTGCAGGCCGAGCACGGCGCACTGGCCGAGGCGACGCTCGACCGCGACGCCGAAAAGGCTGTCGCGCTGCTCAAGGATCACTACGAGAAGACCGTGGCCGCCCTGGAAGAGGTGCACCGCGGCGCCGGTTCGGATAGCCGCGCGGCCAAGGCCGTGGGCTGATCAGGCCCGGACAGTCGTCGCTTTCCGCCTCTGTCCGGGCAGGACCAGTCCCGGGACCGGCGCATCGGCTATCAGGATCTTGCCGCTCTCGGCCTCGGTCATGAACAGTTGGGCGTTGCCTGGTCCGCCATAGGCGACGTTGGTGATCTTGCGCCCCGCATCGGCCGGGGAGCGGACGCGGTAAACAGGAGCGCCGTCGGGGTCGAACAGCCAGACCGTTCCCAGCCGGTTGTGGCAGGCGGCGAGACCGCCCTTCTCGTCCATCGCAAGACCGTCGGTTCCGCTGTAGCCGCCCGGCAGCGTCTGGAAGACGCCGACCTTGTCGATCGCTCCGTCCGGGCGGATCCGGCCCCTCCAGACGGCCGGCCCGTAGGTCAGCGCCACGAAAAGATAGTTCTCCGTCGGATCCAGCGTGATGCCGTTCGGTCCCGGCAACCCTTCCATCAGCAGGTCGAGCTTGCCGGAGGCCGAAAACCGGAACGCCCGCCCGGTCGGTTCGAGCAGGTGGGAATCGCCCTGGTCGGTGAAATAGATGTCGCCGTTGCCGGCGATGGCGATGTCGCTCGGCCCGACAAAGCCGACCGGCGAGCGCTCCGGTCCGCACAGCAGCTCGATGCGGCCGCTCGAGGTATCGAGGCGCATGATGCCGCGCAGGCGGTCGGAGACATAGATCATTCCGTCCGGCCCAACCTGGAGACCGTTGGGCGCGCCGTCATAGGTGCAGATAACGGACGGCTCGCCTTCCGGCGTGATGCGAATGATCTCGCCGAAGGCGAAGTTGACGACGTAGAGATTGCCGTCGGTATCGAAGGACGGCCCCTCCAGGAAGGAGTGCGCCGGCTTGCCGACGAATTTCTCGACCAGCGGATTCATGCGCCTTGTCCAACCCAGCCTTGCGGGCAGGTCGACCCAGACGCGGGCGAAGATATCAGTGGGGGGCGCGTAGAAACTCATCGGCCGGCAGTCCCGTTACCTGTTCCTGAACCAGTCGTCTTTGCCCGTCGCGGCCACCGTATCGGGTGGCTCGATCACGGCTCCCAGATCGCGCAGGCGGGCCTGCAGTTTCACGGCGTCCAGCGCACCGACGGCGCAATCCTTCTCGAGCGAAAGCGCGGCGGCCACGCCGGCACCCTGCCCCATTGACATCGTCTGTCCCATGGAGCGGCAGCTGGCATGCGCGGAATGGTCGGCGCTGAAGCAACGGCCGGCAACGAGTATGCGGTCGAAGCCCGGCGCATAAAGTGTGCGATACGGCACTTCGTAGACGCCGCCGTCCGGCACATAGCACCATTCTGTTTCTTCCTCTCCGTCGGCATTCATCCGATGATCCTCGATCGGCGCGCCGCACAACAGGACCGCGTCTTCGAACCGCGCCTGACGCAAACAATCGTCCCGCGTGAGCCTGTAGGCGCCATAGAGGCGGCGGGACTCGCGGATGCCGATCTGCGGTGAGGACATGCCGATGATTTTGGAATCTTCGAAGCCGGGAACTTCGGCGCGCAGGAAGGTCTCGTAGACATAGGCCTGCCGGCGGCCCTCCATCTCCGCCCGCGTCAGCGCATCCGGGTCGAAGGGCGACGCGAAGGGAACGCGCACCGCGACGGTGGCGATGCAGTTCGGCTGCACCATCGCGTGGATGCTGCCCTTTCTACGCGGCAGCGGGTGCCGTCCAGACACGACAGCGTCGTTCATCTTCTGCTGCAGCATGGTCTTGCCGCCGGCATCGCGATAGCGCTCCAGGTCGACATTGCACATGCGGAAGGTGGTGGTGAAGGTCTGCGCCGCATCGACCGTCCCGGCATCCTCCAGCGGCATGCCGAGCGCGTGCGCCACGTGCGCGTCGCCCGAAGCGTCGACGATCCGCCGGGCATCGACCGCGAGCAGTCCGCCGGGCGTCGTCAGCGTCAGGCGATAGGAACTGTCGCGCTTCTCGATGCCGGTGAACAGGCTGTGCAGCAGCACCTGCGCACCAGAGCTGGCCACCAGCTCGTCCCATACGATCTTCAGATATTCGGGATTGTAGGTGACGCCGGTGCCGGCGCCGTAGGTGTTCGGGCGCAGGAAGATCTCGCCATGCCCGGCCAGCCGGTCGACCACCTGGTCCGGTATGCCGCCGACCACCTTGCGCGGCCGGTCGCCCGGCGTGAAGAAGCCGTAGAACGTGTCCAGGCTCTGCGTCGAGACGCCGCCGAGAAAGCCGTAGCGCTCGACCAGCAGCGTGCTGGCGCCCGACATGGCAGAGGCGATCGCAGCGCAGCAGCCGGCCGAGCCGGCGCCGACGACCACCACGTCGAAGCTGCGAGTCGGCGATGCCGCGGTCATGCCCATGCCCTCGCCGGTGACGCATGGAAGGTCGCTGCAGGGTCATTCATGGCGGTCGTCCTCGAAGCGAATATGTTGTCCGTCGGTGAGCCCCCAGCCGCCGTCGATCGCGACCACCTGCCCGGTGATGAAGCGGGCGTTGGGCGAAAGCAGGAAGGCAACGGCCTCGCCATAGTCGGCGGGGCGCGCGGCACGGCCACCGTCGAGCGGCTGCTTGCTGGCGACGAAGCTGGCAATGCGCTCGTCCTGCATCGCACGCTTGGCCATCGGCGTGTCGGTCAAGCCGGCCGCGACCACGTTGACGCGGATGTCGTCGCGGGCATAGCGCGCCGCTGCGGCGCGGCTCATGCCCTCCATGCCAGCCTTGGCGGCCGCATAGGCGTGGGTGGAGAAATGATCGGCGGACGGGTGCGAGGCCAGCACCGACCCGATGTTGACGATCGCCCCGCCAGTGCCCTG
>JAEUMA010000707.1 GCA_016793565.1 Rhizobiaceae bacterium | reverse complement strand
CTCAGTGCTGGGCGTTGACGAACTGGCGGCCGACTCGCGTTTTGCGACCAACCGTGCCCGCGTCGAAAACCGCCTTGGGCTGTCGGCGATCCTCACCGAGCGCACGAAAACCTGGAAGCGCGACGACCTGCTCGCCGCCCTGGAAAAGGCAGTCGTTCCGGCCGGGCCGATCAACACGGTCGCCGACGTCTTCGCCGACCCGCAGTTCCAGGCCCGCGGCATGCGCATCGAAGCAGACGGCGTCCCCGGCCTTCGCACGCCGATCCGCATGAGTGGCGCGGCACTCGACACGTCGCGACGTTCTCCGAAGCTCGGCGAGCATACGCAGGCGGTTTTGACCGAGATCGGGCTCTCGGAGGAACCCGGCAGGGACTGAACGAGACGAGTGGGATCAGCCCGCCTTAACTATGGGGGGCTGCTTCCAGGTTCCGTCCAGCGCGGCCTCCTTGGGCCAATACAGACGCATGGCAACGAAGAATTCGCCCTTGGGCGCCGGCAGCCAGTTCGCTTCCTTGTCGGCGCCGGGCGATTCGTGCTGGATGTAGAATGTCAGCCCGCCATCGGCATCCTTCACGAAGTTCGGTAGCATCGGCGAGTTGAGCAGGTAGCGGTCGATCGGATTGGCGACCAGCAGGCTCTGCGGCATCTCGTACATCGTCAGCGACCAGAACGCGTTCACCGGCGGCAGTGCGTCGGCCGCGAAACTTACCGTGTAGCGATCGGCACCGGTGAGTTTCGCGCCGGTCGAATCGACGACATAACTCGGATACATGGCTTCCTGTTTCGAGTTGCCATAGATGCCGAAGACAGCGCCCGCCATGCGGTATAGGTAGTTGTTCTTGAGCGAGGCACGGTCACCAAACAGGTCGCCCGCGGTAATCTCGCCAGAATCGATCTTGAGCTTGAGCGCCGCCAGATCGGCCCAGGCGTCCTTGATGCCCTCCTCGATCGCCGCCTTCGCCTCAGGCGAAAGCGCGGTTGGATCGAACATCGTATCGCCGCCGATGCCGATGCTCGCAAAACGGGCCCTGAGATCGACCTCGGACGGATCCACCGGGACGAACTGAAACAGGAACGACAGAATTCGGAAGAACTCGAGCGAAGACCTTTCCTGCTCCGGCGTCAGCGGAGCGATGAAATCGACTGCCGGGGCAGCGACCGCCGGCTGGCCTAGAAAGACCGAAAGCGGCTCGGCCTTGTAGCCATCCTGGATCTTCTTGACGTTGTCGATGTCCTTGGGGTCAAACAGCTGCGTCCTGTATATCGCCTGTGCAAACTCCGTCTCGGAGTGAATAACCTCCGTAACGCCGTCGGGCTTGTCACCCTTCCAGTTGGGTCCCGCGACAAGGTACACCCCGCCGCCGTTTCCGGTCGTACGGCTGCCGACATAATGGAAGTTGAACGTGTAGGCGTCCACGAACTGTATGCTGAAATAGCGATCCTTTTCGATCGGCGGCACCGTGAGCACCATCGGCTCTGCGCGCAGGTCCATCCCCAGCATGGAGTAGGGCGTGTCGGAGTTTGGGGTCTGCACGGCGGTGTCGGCCGGCGTATACACCCTCGGGATGTTGATGAGCTGGTTCCACGGCCCCTTGTACTCGGGGTTTGCCTTGTCCACGCAGTAGGCATACTGGATGCGGTAGCTGTCCACCATCGGAAAGCCGTAGACATAGGCTTCCTTGGCGATTGCGCGCAGGTCGTCAACCGACGGCTCGGCGGCAGCAACCGTTCGTACCAGGCTGACGCCGCCGGAGGCAGCGAGCAGGGCCCCCATGATGACCGTTCGTCTCGTTGCTCTCATGGGTGAAGCTCCGTTCCATACAAGGGCCGGCTCGCGGCGTATTCCCAAGGCTATCCCAAAACAGCCCTGGGCGAAAGACTTTGCGACGCGCTCGTGCGTTTGCCCTGCCGGGCATCTGACTGGTTGATGGTTACATTTTCGATGGTTACGAAAGCAACCAATTGCCGCGTGGACGGCGACAGGAGGTGAGTATGACCTTGTCCTACATGCCCGGTTTCGGCAACGATTTCGAGACGGAAGCGCTCCCGGGCGCCCTGCCACAGGGGCGCAACTCGCCGCAGCGGCCGGCCTATGGCCTCTATGCGGAGCAGCTTTCCGGCTCGCCCTTCACCGCGCCGCGCGGTACCAACGAGCGGTCCTGGCTCTACCGCATCCGCCCGAGCGTGAAGCACACGGCGCGCTTCCAGAGCCGCCCGCTGCCGCTCTGGAAGAGCGCTCCCAACGCCGGCGACCACGAGCTGGCGCTCGGCCAGCTCCGCTGGAACCCGGTGCCGATTCCGGATGCTCCGACCGATTTCGTCGCCGGCATCCGCACCATCACCACCGCCGGCGACGTCTACGGGCAGAACGGCATGGCCGCGCATGTCTATGTCGCCAACGTCTCGATGGTGGACGACCACTTCTTCAACGCCGACGGCGAGCTGCTGATCGTGCCGCAGCAGGGCGGGGTGCGCTTCGTAACCGAGATGGGCGTGATCGAGGTGATGCCGGGCGAGATCTGCGTGCTGCCGCGCGGCCTGGTCTTCAAGGTCGAGCTGATAGACGGCCCGGTGCGCGGCTATGTCTGTGAGAACTACGGCGCCAAGTTCACCATGCCGGACCGCGGGCCGATCGGCGCCAACTGCCTCGCCAACCCGCGCGATTTCAAGACACCGGTCGCGTGGTTCGAGGAAAAGGAGACGCCCTGCCGCCTGACGGTCAAATGGTGCGGTGCCTTCCACATCACCGAGATCGGCCATTCGCCGCTGGACGTCGTGGCCTGGCACGGCAACTACGCTCCCTACAAATATGACCTCTCAACCTTCTCGCCGGTCGGCGCGATCCTGTTCGACCATCCCGATCCTTCGATCTTCACCGTGCTGACTGCCCCATCCGGCGAGGAAGGCACGGCGAATGTCGACTTCGTCATCTTCCCGCCGCGCTGGATGGTGGCGGAAAACACCTTCCGCCCGCCCTGGTACCACCGCAACATCATGAGCGAGTTCATGGGCCT
>JAEUMA010000451.1 GCA_016793565.1 Rhizobiaceae bacterium | reverse complement strand
CGGCGCTCCTTGCAATATCGTACGGGTTGCGCGTTACGCCGTGGACCGGGTTGTAGCTGTGCGAGCCAAGCCCGAACTCCGGCGTGTTGGTCTTGCCGATCAGGATCGCGCCTGCCGCGCGGATGCGGGCTGCGAGCAGGTCGTCCACTGATGGAACATGAGCGGCGAACAGCGGCGAGCCGTGAGTGGTGCGAATGCCGGCCGTCTCGACGAGGTTCTTGACCGCAAAGGGCACGCCGTGCAGCCAGCCCTTTGCGGGCGTGTCGTCCGAAGCGACCGCTTCCGCCATCAGCTGGTCGCGGCCGCGCAGGTCGACGATCGCGTTGATGGCAGGGTTGACGGCGTCGATGCGATCCAGGAACGCCCACATCACCTCCGCGCAGGAGATCTCTCGCGCGGCGATCGCCGCCGACAGGTCGTGGGCGGTCCAGCTGGTCGGGTCGGCGCTCTGGGACATGCGGTCGGGCGGGGCCGTTGCCGGCCCCGCCTCCAGCGTCACTTGCTGATATCGGTCCAGATGCGGGCGTAGAGGTCGGCCACCTCGGGCGGGCAGGCGAGCAGGAACTGGCCCGCCTTCTCGAACTCGGCCGGGATGACCAGTTCGGGCGCCGTCTGCATGTCGGCCGGCATGAACTGCTGCGAACCCTTTATGCCGTTGGCGTATTTCGCGAAGCTGGAAATCAGCGCCGCGTTCTCTGGATCCATGATGAAGTTCATGAACAGCTTGGCGTTGTCGACATTCTTCGCGTCCTTGAGGATGGCGACCGAGTCCATGAATAGCGGATAGCCTTCCTTCGGATAGCCGAACTTGATGTCCGGATTCTTCAAACGCGAGCGCATGATCGCGCCGTTCCAGTAGTAAACCGCCGAATAGTCGCCGGCCGGCAGCTTCTCGGTCACGCTGTAGTCCATCGCAAGCCACTTCGGCTTGGCTTCGAGCAGCTTGTCGCGCACCTTCTTGAGCAGTTCCTTGTCGTCTGTGCACCACTCGCCGCCGAAGTATTTGATGGTGGCGAACAGAACGTCGGTCATCTCGGGCTCGACGTTGATCTTGCCGACCAGCTCGGCCGGCGGATCGAGGAAGATGGCCGACGTATTGATGTCGCCGCCATACACCTTGCTGTTCACACCGATACCGGACAGACCCCACTGCCACGGAACCGTGTAGTGGCGCCCTTCGTCCCAGGGCACGTTCACCCAGCGTTCGTCGACATTCTTGAAGTTCTCCATCTGATCCGGTCGTGCCTCCAGCAGCAGGCCTTCCTTGATCCAGATGGGCACGTAGTTGGCCGAGGGCACTACGATGTCGAAGCCGTGTCCGCCGGCCCGCACCTTTGCCAGCGCGGTGTCGTTGGAATCGTAGTCGGTGATCGTAACCTTGACCTTGTAGGTGTCCTCGAACTTCTTGATCAGCTCCGGGCTGGTGTAGTCGCCCCAGTTGTAGATGTTGAGTTCGCCCTCCGCCGCGGCCGGCCCGGCCAGCGCCATCATAGCGATTACGGCCGTCGCGGCCTTCACTTTCCAGGTCATGCTTTTCTCCACAGGCTCGTTGAAACTCACGCCTTGCGGCGGTTGATGAAGAAGAACGCCGTGACCAGCAGCACCGATAGGGCCAGGAACACGGTAGCGATGGCATTGACCTCCGGCGTAGTCTCGCGCCTCAGCTGCCCGAGCATGTAGGTCGGCAGGGTGTCCTGCCCGCCAGACTTGACGAATTCGGTGATCACCACGTCGTCGAGCGAAATGACGAAGGCGAGCATGAAGCCGGCGATGATACCGGGTCGCAGCAGCGGCATCGTCACCCGCCGGAACGTCATCCAAGGCGTGGCGTACAGGTCCTGCGCGGCGCGCTCGAGGCTGCTGTCCATGCTCTCCAGCCGCGCCCGGATCGGCAGATAGGCGAAGGGAATGCAGAAGGCGGTGTGAGCGGCGATCAGATAGCCCAGGCCGGAATAGCCCGTCCAGATTTTCACGCGCGAGAAGACGATCAGCAGCGCGACGGCCGTGACGATCTCGGGCACCATGAGCGGCGTGTTGATAAAGGCGTATTTGAAGGTCAGGCCGCGATAGGCATTGGTGCGGGTCGTCGCCAGGGCCGCCGTCGTCGCCGCCGCCGTGGCGATGGTCGACGCGACGACCGCGATGACCAGCGACCGCATCGCAGCGTCCTGCACGGCTGTGTTCTGCCACGCCGACGCGAACCAGCGGAACGAGAACCCTTCCCAGTCCGAGATCGAGCTGCCCGCGTTGAACGCATAGGCCACCAGCGCAGCGATCGGCAGATAGAGCAGGAAGAACGTCACCATCGCCACGAAGGCGAAGCCCGGCAGGGTGCGAATGTCGAAGTATTTGCTACCCATGGCCGGCACCGGAGCGCGCCGTGTTGCGTACGTAGAAGAGCAGGGCGACCATGACGATCGCCATCAGGGTGATCGAGATCGCTGCCCCCAGCGGCCAGTTGCGACCGGCCCCGAACTGCATCTCGATCAGATTGCCGAGCATCATGTTCTTGCCGCCGCCCAGCACGCGCGGAATGACATAGGCGCCCAGCGAGGGAATGAACACCAGGATCGAGCCTGCGATGACACCTGGCTTGACGAGCGGAAAGATCACGCGCCGCAGCACCTGCAACCGCCCGGCGTAGAGGTCGTAGCCTGCCTCGACCAGCCGGAAGTCGAGCTTTTCCATGCTTGCATAGAGCGGCAGAACCATCAGCGGCAGATAGACATAGACCATTCCGAACAGGATGGCTGCGTCGGTGTACATGATCTGCAGTGGCTGCGCGATGATGCCCAGCCGGATCAGCAGCGTGTTGAGGATGCCCTCGTTGCGGATCACCTCCTGCATGGCGAAGGTGCGGATCAGCAGGTTGGTCCAGAACGGGATGGTGACCAGGAAGACCCAGATTTCGCGCGTGTGGCGCGGCCTGGTGGCGATGAAATAGGCGGTCGGGAAGCCCAGGGCGATCGTGAGCACCGTGGTGATGACCGACAGCCGCACCGAGCGCCAGAAGATGCTGAGATGGGCGTCGGCAAGCGTGATCGTGTCGTCGAAGATGTCGCGCTGGAGGAACACCGAGAACCAGCCGTCGAGCGAGAACTGCCCGAACTTGACGTCGCCGTAGTCGCCTTTGGCCATGAAGGAATAGGCGAGCATCACGAACAGCGGGCCTATGGCGGCGAAGAAGATGACGATCAGCGCCGGCGCCGACAGCAGCCAGCGGTCGCGAACGTCGCGCCGGGCTGCCCTGTCCGACACTTCGCGCGCCGTCGCCATGGTCAATCCCTCAACACTTGCGCCGCGCCGTCCTGAATGCGCACAGCGACCGGATCGCCTGCCGCGAAGGCCGCTTCGGTGCCGCGCCGGTTCTGGCTGCGCACCACGAATGGGTTGCCGCCGTCCAACCGAACGTGGAAATGCGTGTCGGTGCCCGAATAGACGACGTTTTCCACCGTGCCGCGGAGCTGTCCTCCTTCGTCGGGGCGCGCCAGCACGGCATGCTCGGGCCGCACCACGATGGCGACCCTACCGCGCGGAACCATGCCGTCGGGAACGCCTGCGGCGATTTGCGCACCACCCGGCAGCCGGGCAATGACGGCTGCGGCCCCCCCGGTCGCTCCGTCGATCTCGGCGTCGATAAAATTGGTTTCGCCGATGAAGTTGGCGACGAAGCGGTCGGAGGGCCGCTCATAGATGTCGCGGGGCCCGCCGATCTGCAGGATCTTGCCTTTCGACATCACGGCGATGCGATCCGACATCGTCAGCGCTTCTTCCTGGTCGTGCGTGACGAAGATGAAGGTGATGCCGGTTTCGTGCTGCATGCGCTTCAGCTCGATCTGCATCTCCTTGCGCAGCTTGTAGTCCAGCGCCGACAGCGGCTCGTCCAACAGCAGCACCTTGGGCGACGGAGCCAGCGCCCGCGCCAGCGCGACGCGCTGCGCCTGGCCGCCGGAAATCTGGTCGGTCCGGCGCTGGCCGAGCTCCTCCATCTGCACCAGCTTCAGCATCTGCGCGACGCGGGCGTTGATTTCCGCCCTCGGCTTGCCCAGCATCTCAAGGCCGAAGGCGATGTTCTGCGCCACGGTCAGATGCGGAAACAGAGCATAGCTCTGGAATACGGTGTTCACCGGCCTCTTGAACGGCGGCAGGGTGGCGATGTCCGTGCCGTCCAGCAGGATCGCGCCTTCGCTGGGATACTCGAAGCCGGCGATTAGCCGCAGCAGCGTGGTCTTGCCGCAACCGGAGGGGCCAAGAAGGGTGAAGAACTCGTTCTGACGGATGGAGACGGAGACGTTGTCCAGCGCGCGAAGTGCATTTTCCCCGGCACCGAATATCTTGGTGATGCCCCGCGCTTCGACCGCGATGCGCTTTTCCTGCACCCCTTCGGGTTTCGGCATGCCCGCTCTTTTCCGGTTCGTTGTCGAAGGCGTCCCGCTCCCTCGGAACGCCAACTTTTGAGGCAGCCTATTTGACCGGTTGGCGTCCCGCAAGCCGATTGCGTATGGGTGGCGCTGGAAACCGGGAGGCCATCATGGCGCAGCAAGCAGACCTCATCATCGAGAACGCGCGCGTTCTGACCATGGATGGCGCCAGCCCGCGTGCGGAGGCGCTGGCGATCGGCGGCGACCGGTTGCTTGCGGTCGGCACGCATGAGGAGGTGGCGGAACTGCGCTCCGCATCGACGGAAATCATCGACGCCGACGGCGCCACCGTGCTGCCGGGCTTTATCGAAAGCCACATGCACATCTTCGCCGGTTCGACGCAGCTCGACAGTCTCTCGCTGGCGGGACTGGCCGGTTTCGATGCGGTTGCCGGGGCGGTGCGCCGGCGCTCGGAGGAGCGGCCGGGGGAGCGCCTGCTCGTCGCCGAACAGGCGCAGTACGGTATCCTTGGCGGCGAGCCGCTGGATCGGCACACGCTGGACCGCATCCTTCCCGCCAAGCCGCTGGCGCTCTACGCCGCGGACCACCATACCATGTGGGCGAACACGGCTGCGCTGGAGGCCGCCGGCTTGCTCCGGGGAGCGGTTGTGCCGGCCGGCAGCGAAATCGTGATCGGGCCGGATGGCCTCGCCGGCGGTGAGTTGCGTGAGTTCGGCGCCTTCGAACGCCTTGTCGAGATGACGGCGTGCGGAGGCCGCGACATGCTCGGCCTTTCGACCGGGCGCGACCCTGCCGTGCCGCCCATGGATGCCGAGCGCGCCGCCGATCGCGACGTGCTGCGCAAGGGCCTTGCCTACTGCGCCTCGCTGGGGATCACCAGCTTCCACAACATGGACGGCAATCGCTATCAGCTCGAATTGCTGGACGATATCGACCGCGCGGAAGGTCTGCCGGTGCGCGCGAGAATGTGCTTCCGCATGCTGCCCGGCATGCCGCTGTCGGATTTCGCCGAGGCGGTGGAACAGAGGCGGCGCTGGAGCTCTTCGCGGCTCACCATGGATTTCGTCAAGATGTTCATGGACGGCGTGGTGGAATCGACCACGGCCTTCATGCTCGCCAACTATTCCGGCCGGCCCGGCGTCAGTGGCGAGGCCCTGTTCGGGCAGGCGGAGTTCGATGCCATCTGCATCGAGGCCGACCGGCTCGGATTTCAGATCGCAGTCCATGCCATCGGCGACGGCGCCGTGCGCCGCACGCTCGACGGCTATGCGGCCGCCCGGCGCGCCAACGGCGTTCGTGACAGCCGCCACCGCGTAGAACATATCGAGGTGCTCGACGTGCGAGATCTGCCGCGTTTCGCCGAACTCGGCGTCATAGCGTCGATGCAGCCCACGCACGCGGCGGGGCCGGTCTTCCCGGTGCAGCCCTATGCTTCTCTGATCGGCCCCGAGCGGCTTCGGCTGTCTTTCGCCTGGCAGACGATCCGGGAAACCGGTGCGCGCCTGGCGTTCGCTAGCGACTGGCCCGTGGCGCCGCTCGATCCGCTGCTCGGGGTTCGCGCCGCGATGACGCGGACACGCGCCGCCGACGACGCTCCCGACCAGCGCCAGACGCTCCTGGATGCGTTGGCGGGCTTTACCGCCGACGGGGCCTACGCCGAATTCGCGGAAGACACGAAAGGCCGCTTGCGGGCCGGCCTGCTGGCCGATGTCGTCGTGTTGTCCGGCGACGTCGAGAGCATGACGCCGGAGGCCGTGGACGAACTGAAGGTCGCCTGCACGATCTGTGACGGTCGGGTGGTGTACCGCGCCCGGGCCTGAACCGCTCTAAGCGGAAGCCAGCCTCACCGGCGGGCGCCGGCCGAACCAGGGTCGCGCCTCCTCGATGCGCGCCGACAGCGCCATCAGCAGTTCGTCGGCACCGAAGCGGGCGGCGATCTGCACGCCGATCGGCAGGCCGTCCGGCGTCCAGTGGAGCGGCAGCGACACCGCCGGCTGCCCCGATGCGTTGAAGGCGGCCGCGAAGGGCGAATAGGCGAACACGCGGCTGGGTCCGAGGCGGTAGTCGACATAATCCTCCGTGGCATGGTTGAAGCGGCCGATCACGGCTGGCGGCTCCGCCAGCATGGGCGTCAGCATCATGTCGTAGCGCTCGAAGAAGGCGGCCATCTCCCGGCCGTAGGCATGGATTTTGCCGACCGCCTCGAGATAGTCCGCCCCGCTCAGCGTGCGGGCATAGGCGATGGCGCCGCGGGCGACGCCTTCTATGTCGCCGGGCTGCAGGTCGCGGCCCTTCTTTCGCAACGTGCCGTCCACCGAAAGGGCTGTTCCGCACGCGACGATCTTGGTCCAGGCGCGCATCATGCCGGGCGTGTCGGCGTCAGGCAGCGCAGGCTCGACCACATGCCCCATCTCTTCCAGCAATTCGGCAGCCAGTTCGGTCGCGGCGCGGCATTCGGCGTGCACCGGCTCGCCCGTGAACGAGGTCGTCACAAGCGCGATCCGCAGCCGGCCGGGCTCACGCCTGGTCGCTTCCAGGAATGTGCCGGCGAGCGGCGGCGCATAGTATGGCGCACCGAGGTCCGGACCCTGTGTCGCATCCAGCAGCACCGCCGTATCGCGCACGGACCGCGTCAGAAATCCGTCGATCGCCATTCCCGCCCAGCCTTCGCCGACATAGGGGCCGTCGGGCAGGCGTGCACGCGTGGCCTTGAAGCCGAACAGGCCGCAGCAGGACGCCGGCATGCGCACCGATCCGCCCCCGTCCGAACCGTGCGCCGCAGGCACAATGCCGGCAGCGACGGCTGCCGCCGCACCGCCGGACGATCCGCCGGGTACCCGGTCGAGGTTCCAGGGGTTTCGCGTCGGCCCGCCATAGACTGCGGCTTCGGTCGCCGGACCGACACCGCCCTCCGGCGCGGTGGTGCGCCCGAAGGTCACCAGGCCGGCAGCCCGTAGGCGCGCATATATCGAGGAATCCTGGGCGTAGGTGGTTCCCGCTGTCAAAACCGAACCGTTGTTGCAGGGGAAGTCTACCGCCTCCGCGCCCAAGTCCTTCAGCAGGAAGGGTACGCCGGCGAGCGGCCCCTGCGGTAAACCATCTGCGATCAGGCGTCTGGCCACGTCGACGCGCAGCAGGGTGAGCGCGTTGAGCGTCGGATTCAGCGCCTCAGCCCGCCTCAGCGCCTCGTCCAGCAGTTCCGTGGGCGTCACCTGTCGGTCGCGCACCAGTTCTGCCAGCCCGACCGCGTCGTATTCCTCATAGGTCTCGCCGATGCTCAACGCGATTTCTCCATTCTAGGGCCGTTCGATCTCGCCGGCGAACAGCCGGGCGTAATAGGGCGTGAGCATCGGATGGTCGGCCTGCAGGGCGGAGACCAGTTCCGTCGCACGCGAAGATGGCGTCGCGCGGTCCAGCACGTCGCGATGTGCCGCGGCATCCTGCTCCTCAAGGCCGCGGCATGTCGTATAGACCACCACGGGCGCGGCGCGCCCCTTGACCTTGATGCGCGCCAGCTGCAGCAGGGTCATGCGGCGGCCGATGGCAGCGGCGGTAGCCTCGCCGAGAAGGAGGGGCACGCCGACATCCTTGGAGGCACCCTCCATCCGCGAAGCCAAATTCACGGAATCGCCCAGCACCGAATAGTCGAAGCGCCGTTCCGAACCCATGTTGCCGACCACGCACTCGCCGGTGTTGATGCCGATGCCGATGCGCAGTTCCGGCACGGGCCGTCCGGCGGCCTCGGCCTGGAGGTCGCGATTGACCTGTTCCACTGCGTCGAGCATGCCAAGGGCAGCCTCGACCGCGTGCACCGCGTGGTCCTTGTCGTCGAGAGGGGCATTCCAGAACGCCATCAGACAGTCGCCGATATACTTGTCGATGGTGCCGCCGGCCGCCAGCACCACGTCGGACAGCGGCGTCAGCAGGCGGTTGATCAGCGCAGTCAGGCGTTGCGGGTCGTCCTTCATCGATTCCGATATGGTGGTGAAGCCGCGCACGTCGCAGAACAGGATGGTCAGTTCGCGCGTCTCGCCGCCGAGCCGTAATTGCGACGGGTCGGAGGCAAGCTTCTCCACTAGGGCAGGGGCCAGATACTGCGAGAACGCACGCACGATGCCGCGTCGCAGCCGCCGCTCCACGGCATAATCGATGGTCGCCTGGCCGGATGCCACGATCGCGAAGGCAAGGGACGGCGCGAGCGGTGGCACGAAGACGCGCCCGAACCGCAGTGATGCGAAAGCGCATGCGGCGATAGCCGCGAGGCCTGCGAAGGCTAGTATCAGCGTGCGCCAATCCGTCCTGCGTCGCACAAGCAATGCGCCGAGCAAGGCAGCAAGGATGGTTCCGAACAGGATGAGCCCCGTGCCCGCCGGTCGGACCGCCAGGCGGTGGAGGATGTTGTCGTAGACGGTCGCCTGTATCTCGACGCCCGCGACCAGCCGCCCGGTGTGAACGGTGTAGGCTGTCGGCTTGGCGTCGGCATTGCCTGCGTCGAGCTGGGGAGCGTTTTGCAGCGAGAGGCCGACTATGGCCACGCGGTCGCGGAAATAGCCGTCCGGCAGGAAGGTCGTTGGGTCGAGCGCTTGATAGTAGGAAACGGTCGGATAGGTGCGCGCCGGCCCGAAGACCTGCGCCAGCCGGGCCTCTTCCGGCTCGGCGGCCGCCGTGCCGGCCGCGCGCAGCAGACCAAGGGCGAAGCCGTCAGGATAGGTCGGCAGTTTGCGGAACACCCCGTCGGGGTCGAGGGAGATCGACGCGATGCCGCCGATGGCGCCCGCTTCCGTCAGCGTGGGCAGCGGCTCGACGCGCACCCTTTGCGCGGCATGCTCGTTTTCGATGATGGTCTCGTCGGCGGCCAGCACCACGTCCGGTCCCATCGACGCGGCCAATGCCGCGTCGGCCGTGGGCGACTGCGATGGCTCGGCGAAGATGATGTCGAGGCCGACCGCCTTGGCGCCCGCCGCGCGTAGCGACTCCACCAGACGTGCGTGTAGATCGCGGGGCCATGGCCATTGCAGGCCGATCTCGGCAAGAGATGGCTCGTCGATGGCGACAACGATCGGCCCCGCCTCCGGCAGCGGCGGCGGTGAAAGCGTGGACAGATAATCGAAGGTCCGCGCGTCGAGAAGACGCCATGGCGGCGTCAGCGAGACCAGCATCGCGACGATGGTCGCCAGCAGCGCGAGGGCGGCCAGGCCGCGCAACCGCAAGGCCGCGCGGCCGTTCCGCTCGCGCCCGGGCGGCGCTGACATCAGAACCGGACCTTGAGCGTTCCCACGATCGTCCTGCCCCAGCCGGGCGTACCAGTGGCGACCTGGAACTCTTCGTCCAACAGGTTGTAGGCGGAAAGTTCCAGCGCTACGGTTTTGTCCAGCGGCTCCCATTGCAGCGCGCCGTCCAGCGTCCAGAACGGCTCCAGTTCCGTTCCGATGACGTCTCCCAGCCGTTGTCCGACATAGCTCCCCCAAAGGGAGACGCTGACATTGCTGGGGTGGACATAGGTCAAGCCGACGCGCGCGGCGACTTCGGGAATGTAAGGCAGGGCAAGCCCGAACCCTTCGCTCGAAGGGTCCTGGTTCTCCGAATTCGCATAGGCAAGGGTGGCGAATGCGCCAAGACCGCCGCCGATCCACAGATTGGCGGTCGCGCTCAGTCGGTCCATGCGGCCCTGCGAGAGATCGAGGGTCTGCGCGGTGGCGGGTATGGCGAGCGAGATGTCGTAGAGTTCCTGATGCTGGTAGTCGACCGATGTGAAGAAGCGGCTGCTCCATTCGGCGTCCCACCGCGCCGCGAAAGTGTCGGAGTGCCCCTCCGGCTGTAGGCCGATCTGGTTCGACTGCAGGCCGACCACGCCGACCGGCGCCAGCGTGGCATAGTTGATGGAAGACGGCTCGCGCATGTAGGCGGCCCGCAAATACTGACCTTCCGCCGGCGTCCAGGCGAGGCCGGCGCGCGGTTCGAGCCTCTGCTCGTCGACGGAGGCTCCGTCCATCAGCGTGCCGAACAGACCCGCCTCCGCCTTCAGGTTAGGCGTGATATCGTAGAGCGCGTCGAAGTAGATGCGGCCGATGTCGATGGAATCGTCCGAGGAAACACTGTTGGATTGCGGCGGTATGAACGGGAAGTAGAAGGTCGCGCTTTCCGTTGTGGCGACGTCGATCTTGCCGCCCTCGGCGCCGTAGCGGAACACCCAGTCACCGATGCCGTAAGTATGGCTGGCCGCGGCGAGATAGGTTTGCTGCAGGGAGCCTGACTCGACGACGGTGCCGACCTCGCCTACTCCGGTTTCGGCAAGACGCGTCCCTACAGCGTTCTGGTCGACATTGGTGTAGAAGAGCGCGGCATTGGCCACGTTGCGGTATCCGAAGGTGTGGCTCCACGCGACGCCGGCATTGGTCGTGCGCGTCGTCCCGTCGTCCGACAGGTCGGCCCCGAAGGGCAGGATGATCGGGTCCGGGATCGCGGACAGCCGGTTGTCCAGCTTGCTGGAATTCACGTAGGCGACCACCCGGTCGTAGGGGCCGGGCTGCATGGCGACGTAGCCGCTGCCGGAGATCAGGCGGTCCTCCAGGCGCAAAAGGCCGCTGGTGGTGTCCAGCCCCTGCTGCGTATCGGCCTCGAGCCCGCTGACCTGGGCGTAGAAGCTTACGGGGAAAGGCAGTGGCTGGTAGCCCTGCATCTCGATCGTGCCGTTCCAGCCGGGACTGCCGGTGTCCGAAACGAAGCCGCCGCCGACGGTCGCCTCGAAGAACGGCACCCGCAGCAGCGTCGCCTGGCGCGAACTGCCGGCCAGCATCTGCGGGTCGAGCAGCAGTCCCTGGAAGAACGCCGAGAAGCTCAGCGCATTGCCGCGCGGCTCGACCGCTGGTTCGCCGAAGCGCAGGTTGTTGAACACAGGCGAGGGGCTGCCGGCCACCGCCTGGTCGAAATAGCCGCTGGCGGTGAACGGGTCGAACACCGCGTCGCCATAATAGCGGCCC
>JAEUMA010000697.1 GCA_016793565.1 Rhizobiaceae bacterium | reverse complement strand
GCGGGTCGCCGGCCGCGCAACATAGACGGCAAGGTCGGCTACTACGCGCTGGCGTCGGAAACGGCGATCACGGCCGGCACATGGGTCGCCGCGCAGGCCTCCTGTGCGACCGCGCAGTCTGCGCAGCGGTTGGTCGCGTCGGGCGAGCGGGCAGCCTTCGCGCTCTGCCGCCCGCCGGGCCACCATGCCGCGATCGACATGTATGGCGGCTACTGCTTCCTGAACAACGCCGCGGTGGTCGCGGAGATGTTCCGCATGGACGGCGCCGGCCGGGTGGCGATCCTTGATGTGGACTTCCATCATGGCAACGGCACGCAGGACATCTTCTACCGGCGCGGCGATGTGTTCTTCGCCTCGTTGCACGGCCACCCGGAGGATGCCTATCCCTTCTTCATCGGCTATGGGGACGAGACAGGCGAGGGTGCTGGGGAAGGTGCTACCGCCAATTACGCCATGAGACCCGGCACCCGCTACGACCAGTGGAGCGTGGCGCTTGACGACGCCATCGCGCGCATTCGGCGCTTCGGTGCCGAGGCTCTGGTGGTTTCGCTGGGCGTCGATGCGTACAAGGCCGATCCGATCAGCTTCTTCCAGCTGGAATCCGAGGACTTTCGCGATTGCGGGCGACGCATCGCCACCCTGCAACTGCCGACGGTGTTCGTTATGGAGGGTGGCTACGCCATCGAGGAGGTGGGCGTCAACACCGTGAACGTGCTCGAAGGTTTTCAGGATGGCTGACGGCCGCAGGGTTACGGTCGCCGTCACGCAGATGGCCTGCGGCGAAGACGCCGCCGCCAACGTCGATCGCGCCGAGGCGCTGGTGCGCGAAGCGGCGGCGGCCGGCGCGAACATCATTCTGCTGCAGGAACTGTTCGAGACGACCTACTTCTGCAAGACCGAGCATGCGCGCCATCTCGGCCTTGCGAAGCCTTTCGAGGGCAATCCGCTGGTGGAGCGCTTTGCCGCGCTTGCGAGGGAACTCGGCGTGGTGCTGCCGGTCAGCTTTTTCGAGCGCGCCGGCCAGGCACATTTCAACAGCCTGGCGATGGTGGACGCCGACGGCACCGTTCTCGGCCTCTACCGCAAATCGCACATCCCCGACGGTCCGGGCTACGAGGAAAAATACTACTTCTCGCCCGGCGACACCGGCTTCCGGGTATGGGACACTGCATTCGGCCGGCTCGGGGTCGGCATCTGCTGGGACCAGTGGTTTCCGGAAGCGGCTCGCGCCATGGCGCTGAAGGGCGCGGAAATCCTGATCTATCCGACCGCGATCGGCTCGGAGCCCCCGTCGCCTGGCTATGACAGCCAGCCGCATTGGGAGACGGTGATGCGCGGCCATGCGGGGGCGAACCTGATGCCGCTGATCGCCGCCAACCGTATCGGCACGGAGGTCTCGGCGGACGGCTGCGCGGTCACCTTCTACGGTTCCTCCTTCCTCGCCGACTGGACCGGACAGGTGGTCGCGCGCGCCAGCCGCGACCGGCAGGAGCTTCTCACCGCCAGCTTCGACCTCGACGAGATTGCCGGGTTTCGCCGCGGCTGGGGCCTGTTCCGCGACCGCCGCCCGGACCTTTACGGCGCCTTGGCGACGCTCGACGGGGCGACCCGCGGCGGGTAGCGCCCGGGCCAGTCGGTTGCCTCATGATAGGCTTGGCCCAGCCTCAGGATGGCAAGGTCGGTGCCGCGCGGGCCGATCAGCTGCATGCCCATCGGCAGGCCGGAAGTCGAGAAGCCGACCGGCACGTTCAGCGCCGGCAGGCCGAGGATCGACGCGGGGACCACCACTTCCATCCAGCGATGATAGGTGTCCATCGGTCTGTCGCCGATGGTCTTGGGCCAATCCTGCTCAGCGGCGAAGGGGAAAACCTGCGCGCTCGGCAGCACGACCGCGTCGTAGGCCTGGAACAGTTCGGCCATGGTGAAGAAAAAGGCGCTGCGCGCCACGCTGGCTTCGTGCAGAGCCATCGCGTCGACGGCCAGACCGCTTTCGATCTCGTAGATCAGTTCCGGTTTGAGCAGCCTGCGCGTGGCGCGATCTACGTAGAGATTCCGCTTGCTGCCGGCATTGTGGAAGCTGCGCAGCGTGAGCCACGCCGACCACAGGCTGGCTGGATCGAAGGCCGGCACCAACGGCTCCACCGTTGCACCCGTTTCGGCAAGGACCCGCAGCGCCCGCTCGCACAGGGTGAGTATCTCCGGTTCCATCGCGAGGTAGCCGTCCCAGTCGCCGATCCAGCCGATCCGCAGGCCCCGTGCGGAGGGCTGTCCGAGCCCCTGTGCGAGGGAGCCTTGTCGCGGCTGGGAATGCGGATCATGGGCGGCCGGTCCGGCCAAGATGTCCAGCAGCAGGGCAAGGTCGCGGATGTCGCGCGCCATCGGCCCGTCGGTCGATATCTGGTTGAGAAACACCTCGCCGGCGGGGTCGCGCGGAACGAGACCGAAGCTCGGCCGGAAGCCGTAGACGTTGCAGAAAGCGGCCGGATTGCGCAGCGATCCCATCGTATCGGAGCCGTCGGCGACCGGTACCAGCCGTGCCGCCAGCGCTGCTGCCGCGCCGCCGCTGGAGCCGCCGGCGCCCTTCGTTGTGTCGTAGGGGTTGCGCGTTACGCCGTGGACCGGGTTGTAGCTGTGCGAGCCCAGCCCGAACTCCGGCGTGTTGGTCTTGCCGATCAGGATCGCGCCTGCCGCACGGATGCGGGCTGCGAGCAGGTCGTCCACTGAT
>JAEUMA010000450.1 GCA_016793565.1 Rhizobiaceae bacterium | reverse complement strand
TGTCCTCGTGCGGCTAGGGATGGCGGCGTGCAGGTGGGATATTTTCACAGGCTGGACTTTAGCTCTGGCCTTTCTTCGGCCGTCCCTCAAGTCGCCTCCGCCAATTCGCCGGTGCATAATCTTTCGAACAATGCGCACGCGGCCTTGGGCCACGGCCATCACATCGTTGCGGCCAACGACGATCGGTGCGTACATCTGTGGGGATTTTCGTAGGGCAGGGCTGCGGGAAATTCGCTAACCCCTTGATTTGACTGGTCGGAGTGGCAGGATTTGAACCTGCGACCCCATCGTCCCGAACGATGTGCGCTACCAGGCTGCGCTACACTCCGCGACCAGACGGGCGGCTTATAACCGCCGCCCTTCGATCCTGCAAGCACCATAAATGGGGTTGTCTCCGCTCTTGCGCCGAAACGAGAGACGACATCGCCCATCGTTCCGGACGATGGCGCCCGAAGCGCGAGAACTCGTTGTTTTCGCACGGGTCCTTGTCGTCAGTAGGGGCTGGCGACGTCGCCCGTCTCCACATAGACCGTCTTGGTCTGCGAGTAATGGCCAAGCGCGGCCAGCGCGTTCTCGCGGCCGATGCCGGACTGCTTGTAGCCGCCGAACGGAATCTCCACCGGCGTCAGATTGTAGGCGTTGATCCAGCAGGTCCCGGCCTGCAGCGCGCCGATCACTCGGTGCGCCCGGGCCAGATCGCGGGTGAACACACCGGCGGCAAGGCCGAACTCGGTGTCGTTGGCACGCGCCACGACCTCGTCCTCGTCGGTGAACGAGAGCACGCTCATCACCGGGCCGAAGATTTCCTCTCTGGCAATCCGCATGATGTCGCGTACACCGGTGAAAACCGTCGGCTCGACGAAGAAGCCACCCTCGAAACCCTGCAGCGAAGGCACGTTGCCGCCGCACGCCAGCGTCGCCCCTTCCTGGCGGCCGACGGCGATATAGCCGACCACCTTGTCGTGCCGAGCCTTGCTGACCAGCGGCCCCATCTGGGTATCCGGGTCGAGCGGATCGCCGATCCGGATCCCCTTCGTCCGTTCGACCAGCCGCTCCACGAAGCGGTCATGCAGGTCGCGCTGCACGAACACGCGTGTGCCGTTGGAGCAGACCTGCCCCGTCGAGTAGAAGTTGCCCAGCATCGCGCCGCCGATGGCGTTTTCCAGATCCGCGTCGTCGAAGACGATGATCGGCGACTTGCCGCCCAGTTCCATCGTGGCGTGCTTCAGCAGCGATCCCGCCGCGCCCATGACCCTGCGGCCGGTGGGTACGGAGCCGGTCAGCGACACCTTGTCGACCAGCGGATGCGTGACCAGCGCGCCGCCGACATCGCCGAACCCCTGAACGACGTTGAAGAGACCCGCGGGCAGGCCAGCCTCGGCATAGACTTCAGCCAGCGCCAGCGCGGAAAGCGGCGTGTTTTCCGAGGGCTTGAACACCATGGCGTTGCCCATGGCGAGCGCCGGCGCCGATTTCCAGGCGGCGATCTGGATTGGGTAGTTCCAGGCGCCGATCCCGACGCATACGCCCAGCGCCTCGCGGCGCGTGTAGGCGAAGGGGCCGCCGAGGTCGATGTGGTCGCCATAGAAGCTCGGCGCAGCCCCGCCGAGGAATTCCAGCGCGTCGGCGGCGGAGGCGGCGTCTGCTACCAGCGTCTCCTGGATCGCCTTTCCGGTATCGAGCGTCTCCAGCCGCGACAGTTCGGCATTGCGTGCGCGCAGGATATCGGCCGCCCGCCGCAGGATGCGGCCGCGTTCGACCGGCTTGAGACGTGCCCAGGCGGGCTGCGCCGCCCGCGCCGCCGCGACGGCCTGCTCCACGATCGCCGGCGTCGCCGAATGCAGTGCGGCGATCGTCTCGCCGGTTGCCGGATAGATGACGGGCAGGCTGGCGCCGGCCGCGTCCTCCACGAAGCGTCCGTCGATGAAATGCGAGGCTGTCGGCTGAGCTTTCATGAAGTCCTCCGGGGATGCAGGCTGCCTGTCTACCTGTCGGTCACGTCTTCGCAAAGTAGGATGCCGCAAGCAGCAGCGATACACCGGTCACCGGTCGCTCACGCGCCAGCGCGGGTTGATCCACGGCTCCTGATTGGACGGCGTGAGCGGCGTTTTACCCAGGATGTGGTCGGAAGCCTTCTCGCCGGTCATGATCGACGGACTGTTGAGGTTGCCGTTGGTGACACGCGGAAAGATCGAGGAGTCCGCCACGCGCAGGCCTTCGACACCGATCACCCGGCATTCCGGATCGACAACGCTCATCGGATCGTCGGCGCGGCCCATGCGGCAGCTTCCGCAGGGGTGGTACGCGCTCTCGACATGTTGCCGGATGAAGTCGTCCAACTGGTCGTCGGTCTGCACGTCCTTGCCGGGCGAGAGTTCGCGGCCGCGATAGGGATCGAACGCCGCCTGGCCAAAAATCTCGCGGGTCAGTCGGATGCAGTGACGGAAATCGCTCCAATCGTCCGGATGCGACATATAGTTGAAGCGGATCAGAGGCTTGGCTGCCGGATCGGGCGAGCGGAGAGCGATGCTGCCGCGCGACTTGGAACGCATCGGCCCGACATGCGCCTGGAAGCCGTGCGAACCGGCCACGGCCTTGCCGTCGTAGCGTACGGCCGCCGGAATGAAGTGGTACTGGATGTCGGGATAGTCGACGCCGGCCTTCGAACGCACGAAGGCCGCCGCCTCGAAATGGTTGGTGGCGCCAAGCCCATCCCGGAAGAACAGCCACCGCGCGCCGATCAAGGCTTTCGACCAGGGATTGAGGACGGAATAGAGTGTTATCGGCTGTATCGATTCCTGCTGGATGTAGAGTTCGAGATGGTCCTGCAGGTTCTGGCCGACGCCCGGCCTGTCGGCGACCACTTCGATGCCGTGCTGGCGTAGATGCGTTGCCGGACCGATGCCGGACAGCATCAACAGCTTGGGCGAGTTGATCGAAGACGCCGCGAGGATGACTTCACGTCGTGCCTTAACGAGTTGAATCTGCCCGCGAGCCTCGATCTCCACGCCGACAGCGTGTTGATTCTCCATGATCACACGCCGCGCCAAGCCCTTGACGAGACTCACATTGCCACGTCTGAGGGCTGGCCTGAGATAGGCGTTCGCTGCCGACCAGCGCCGGCCTTTGTGGATGGTCTGCTCCATCGGCCCGAAGCCTTCCTGCTTCGAGCCGTTGTAGTCCGACGTGAGCTCGAAGCCCGCTTGATGGCCTGCCTGGATGAAGGCGTCGTAGAGGGGATTGCTGCGTGCACCGCGCTGTACGTGAAGCGGTCCCGCCGCGCCGCGCCAGCCTTCTTCGCCGCCATGCGCGTTTTCCATGCGCTTGAAATAGGGCAGTACGTCGGCATAGGACCAACCCGTCGCGCCGGACTCGGCCCAGTGGTCGAAGTCGCGCGCATGGCCGCGCACATATACCATGCCGTTGATGGAGGAGGAGCCGCCCAGCACCTTGCCCCGGGGCGTGGCCAGCACGCGTCCGCCGAGATGCGGCTCGGGCTCGCTGGCAAAACCCCAGTCGTAGAGGCTGAGATTCATCGGGATCGATAGCGCCGAAGGCATCTGGATCAGCGGCCCCGCGTCGGTGCCGCCAAACTCGATCACGATGACCGAGTACTTGCCGTCCTCGGAAAGGCGGTAGGCCATCGCGGAGCCCGCGGACCCCGAACCGACGATGACGAAATCGGCCTCACTCATGGGCTGCCTGCCTTTGGAAATCGGGAAGCGAGACATTGCCTCCCGACGCGATGAGCAGCACCGTCTTGCCGGCGGAGTCCGCCTTGCCGGCGAGCAGCGCGGCCAGCGTGGCGGCTCCGGAAGGCTCCAGCACCAGTTTCATGCGCTCGAACGCCAGCTTCATGGCAGCCCTGACGGCAGCGTCATCAATAGCGACGCCGTCCGCAATGCCTGCGGCGCGGATCGCCGCCCACGGCGCTTCCCCGGGCCGGCGCGCCATCAGACCGTCGCAGATCGAGGCGCCTCCGGGTGGCGCCGGGTCGATCGTACCGGCGGCCAGGGAGCGTCGAAGCCCGTCGAAACCCTCGGGTTCCACCGGCAAGACACGCGTGGCCGGCGACAGGTAGTGAAAGGCGAGCGACAGGCCTCCGATCAACCCGCCGCCGCCGGCAGGGCACAGCACAAGGTCAACGGTCGCGCCGAGCGCAGCCAACTGCTCCAGGGCCTCCAGGCCCACGCCCGCCTGTCCGGCAACGATCTCCGGATCGTCGAAGGGGTGAAGCAGCGCCAGACCTTCGTCGGCGGCGATGTCGCGCGCCTTGGCGGCTGCGACCTCTTCGCGAGGACGCTCGCCATGGTCCGTCTGCACCACGCGGGCGCCGTAGCCGGCGGTGGCGTCGCGTTTCGCCGCCGGTGCGTCGATCGGCATCACGATCGTGACGGGAATGCCGAGCGCCTGACCCGCGGCGGCCAATCCCTGGGCAAAATTGCCCGACGAAAAGGCGACCACGCCACGCCGTGCTTCCGCCGGCGAAAGCTGCAGCAGCCGCCAATAGGCGCCGCGCGACTTGAATGAGCCGCCCCATTGCAGCGATTCCGCCTTGACGAAGACCTGCGCGGCGCCGACGACGGACGCGATCGACGGCGCGTTGAGAAGCGGCGTGATCTGCGTGGCGCGTGACGTCGCCGCATAGGCGCGGCGCAGATGCTCTAGGTCGGGTACCTTGCGTCCTTCCAGCATTCGTCGTTCCTACTCGCCGCGCGGAAAGCGTTTGCTCTCTTCGAGCACGTTGAGGTCCATGTGGTTGCGCATGTAGCGCTCGGCAGCGTTCTGAAGGGGCTGGAACTCCCACGGGAAGTAGGCGCCGTTGCGCAGGGCCGGATAGACCACCCAGCGCCGCGCCTGGCTCTCGCGCACTGCCGCGTCGAAGGCGGCCATGTCCCAGCGCGCCGAGACCTTGGCCATGAAGGCTTCGACCAGATCCCGGCCGGCCGGGTCGGCTGCGAGATTGTCCTGTTCGAGCGGATCGGCGTCGAGGTCGAAGAGTTGCGGCGGATCGAGCTCGCAATGCACGAATTTGTGGCTGCCCTTGCGGATCGAGACCAGCGGCGCATAGGAGCCCTCCGCGGCATATTCCATCAGCACCGGAAAGCCGTGTTGCTCCCCACGGATCGCCGGCACCAGCGAATGGCCGTCCGTCCACGGCAGGATGCCGGACATGTCGACGCCGGCGAGGTCGCAGAGCGTGGGACAGATATCGATCGTGGAGACCGGCGCTTCGATCAGCCCGGCGGGAATGTCCCTGCCGGCGATCATCAGCGGGACGCGGGCCGAGCCTTCATAGAAGTTCATCTTGAACCAGAGGCCGCGCTCGCCGAGCATGTCGCCGTGGTCGGACACGAACAGGACGACCGTATCCTCGGCCATGCGGGTAGCATCGAGCACCGCCAGAAGCTCGCCGACCTTCTCGTCGATATAGGAAATGCTGGCGAAATAGCCGCGGCGCGCACGACGCACGTCCTCTTCGGTGATGTCTGAACCGGCATAGTCACAGGCGAGATAGAGGCGCTGCGAGTGCGGGTCCTGTTCCTCATAGGGAATGAAGGGCACCTGCGGATCGAGGGCTGGGCATTCCTCGTAGAGGTCCCAGTGGCGTCGCCGCGCCACGTAGGGATCGTGCGGGTGCGTGAACGAGACGGTAAGGCACCAGGGCTTTCGGTCGGCCGCATCGGACGTGCGCGAAAGATCGTATATCTTCTGCGTGGCGTGGAACGCGACCTCGTCGTCATACTCCAGCTGGTTGGTGATCTCCGCGACGCCCGCGCCGGTTACCGAACCGAGATTGTGGTA
>JAEUMA010000673.1 GCA_016793565.1 Rhizobiaceae bacterium | reverse complement strand
AGCCGGTTTCGACATGGTTCGAAGGCCGGTGGAACTCCGGTTCCGTTGTGGAAAGCGTCATGCCGAAGGCCGATGCGGTTCTGCGCGCTTCGCGCAGAAAGCGCTGGCAGTGGGCGACGACCGGCAGGGGCTCGAAGCCGGGAAAGCAGATGACGAGCCGGCGTTCCGTCACGATCGGCTCGTTGACAGAGTTCGGAGATCCGTCGCAGCCGTCAACATGCCTGCCCGTTGCATCGGTAAAGGCCTCGCCACATCGCCCGACCCCTCCGGGAACGCCTGTGAGCGATTTTAGTTCATGACCACCCTCAGCGCCATGCCTTGCCGCAAGCGGCATCAGCTCGGCGCCTTGCCTTTCCTGCCGTCGCCATTGGCGTCGATGAAGGCGTAGATATAGGCGAAGGAAGGCAGGTTGCGGTTGGCAGGTTCGCGCAGGCCCGCGACCGAGCCCATCGAGGCCGCGAAATTGTTGCAGTTGAAACCGAACATGCGCCACTTCGGCGGATGAGCGAGGGTCGCCGACACCTTGCGCAGCAGCGTCTGGTACTGCCCCTCCGTCAGCGAGACGCGGTAGGCCGCGTTGGCGCCCAGGCCGCAGTCGACGCTGCTCGGCTCCAGGACGGCGTCCATCTCCACGATCGCGCCGCCATAGAGGCCGACCAGACCGCCCTTGGGATAGAGGCCGATATACTGGCGCGTGGCCGGCTTGCCCGACGCGTCGAGGCGACCGAACACCACGAACAGATGGCCGGAAGGGATGGCCGGCGAAAAGCGCTGCCGGAATTCGATATAGGCCGGCGCGCCGGGCGTCACCCGCGACGCGGTGAGCTTCGCGGCCGCCCCGTTGGGCTTTCCGTAGCGGGCACAGGTCAGCTTGGGAAAATCGACCGGATAGCCCTTCTCGAGACTGTTCGCGGTGGACTGCTCCGCCGGCTGCGTCTGGCAGCCGGAGATCAGAGCAACCGCTCCGAGCAGAAGGGCAATGATGGCATGTCGCACGTTCATGGCGATCCCGACGGTTTCACCTTCCGCCATATCAGGCCGCCTCGCCGATTTGAACCGATTTTGTCCCGCCCAATCCGGCGGCCCCGGGCATGAGCCGCCGTCAAACGCTCGCAGGTGTCAGCCGCGCGCCGGCGCGGTGCCAAAGGAACCCATTTCGCCGGGCGCGATCCCGAACACGAACTCCGCCGGCCCCTTGCCCATATTGTAATACTGGTGGCTGTAGCCGCCGGGAATATAGAAGCCGTCGCGCGGATTGAGCTCGAACCAGACTTGGCCCTCGGCGTCCGGCACATGGATGTTGAGGGCGCCGGAGAGCACGTAGATGCATTCGTCGCCGGTATGGGTTTCCATCCCGCTGCGCTGCCCGGTCAGCACCGAAGTGCGGCCGACGGTCAGATGTTCGGTGGCGGCGTAGAAGCCGGTATAGGCGCCCTGCGTCTGCCGATCGAGGCTCCACAAGAGATCGGCGTCCCGCATCGGGTGGATCGTGCGCCCGGCGCGCTCGGCCTTCGCCTCCATCGGGAAGCGGCCCATCATGGCGTCCTGCAGGTAGCGGTTCTCGGTGATCAGTTCCTTCGTGCGCGCATAAGGGCCGGACGTGCCCTGCGAGGGCGGCGGCGCGAAATATTCCAGCACCCGCACCGGCTCATCGCCGAGGTTGAAGCCGTGGTGCCAGGTATCCTTGCGGAAGAACAGCGCCTCGCCGGCCTTTGCCACCTGCATCTCACCGGTCTGCGGATTGGCGATCCCGAATGTGCCGGAAAGGACGTAGAGCACCTCGTCGGCGCCGAAGATGGTGCGGAAGGCGTCGGTATGCTTGAAGAAGCCGCCTGGCTGCAGGCCGAACACCAGCTGGTGGATCTTGTCGGTCGAGGCATAGATCCAGTCGTCGACCAGGCCGGCGTCCTCCTCGCCCCACAGATGGCGGGTCACGTTGTCGTACCGGATGTGCGAGGGCCTGTCGAAGACTGGCCGCGGCGAAGGCTTGTATCCCATGTCAGTCCCTGCTCGATGAAATTGTCCGCGAGGCCGCCCGATGCGCCAGCGCCGCCGTGCCGACCGCGCAGGCGTTGTCGCCCAGCGCGGCGGGCACCAGCGGCAGGTCGCGCGCGAGGTCGGCGAAGATGAACGGCCGTACCAGCCGCGACAGACGCTCGCAGATCCGCGGCGAACTACCGATGCCTCCGCCCAGCACCATAATGGCCGGGTCGAGGATGTTGGCGAGCTGGCCGAGATAGGACGCAATCGCCAGCAGCGCGTTCTCCGCCATCGCCGCGGCGCGGGGATCGCTAGCTTCCGCCGCGAAGAGGTCGCGCGCGGTCGCGTCCGGATTGCCGCTCGCCAGCGCCCAGCGTTCGCCCAAGCCCTTGCCGCTCGCGAAGACCTCGATGTGCTGGCGCACCTCGACGTCCTGTCCCGGACCGGCGAAGGCGACCAGTTCCGCGCCGGCGAAATGGATCGCGTAGCCGCGCGCGCCGCCATAGGGACGCCCGTCTATGACGAGGGTATGCGACATGCCGGTCGACAGCGTGACGTAGACGAAGATGCCGGCCTCGCGCCCGGCGCCTATCCAGCCTTCCGCGAAGGCCGCCGCCCGCACGTCGCTCTCGACATAGACCGGCCCGAATGCCGAAAGCGGCGTCCGGTAGTCCAGTCCGCGCCATTCGAAATTCCATGCCGAGCCGGGCTCGCCGTCGTTGCTGACAAGTTCGGGCAGGCAGACGCCGACCGGGGCGAAGCCCAACCCCCGCGCCAGCGCCTCGGCTCGCATCGCCTCGGCCAGCGCGACGACCAGATCGAGCACCGCCTGGCCGCCCCTGGCGCAGGGTGTCTGCTCGGTGTGTTCGGCCATCACCGCGCCGTCGGCGATGCGAACCAGGCACGCCTTGGTCTTGGTGCCACCGACATCGACGCCGATCGCGTGGCTGGGTTGTGCCTCCACCTCAGGCTCCCGACGCGGCGCGGTCGGCATGGAGCTCGGCGTGGCGGCATTCGACCGCGATCGTCGCAGGCCATGCGGCATCGTAGGCGCCGGCATGGCTGATTCGCGCGAAAGCCTCCCGCTTGCCCTTACCCCACAGGATCATGGCGACGGCCTTCGAAAGCCGGGCGATGGAGCCGACACCGATGGTGAGGCCATGCGCCGGCACTTCCTCGATCGAGCGGAACTCCGGAAAGGTACCAAGATTGTCGCGACGCGTCTGCTCGGCGAGCGCCACGACGCGGCTGCCGCTGTCGCGGGGCGAACCGGGCGGGTTGAAGGCGATATGGCCGTCGCCGGAACCGGACGCCAGCAGGAAGAGGTCGATGCCGCCGGCCTGCTCGATCCGCCGGTCGTAGGCGGACGGGTCGGCGACGTCCGGCATCCAGAAATTCTCCCGCCTGACGCGCAGCGCCTCAGGCAGCACCGCGTTGATGCGTCCGACGATCTCGCGCTCGCCGAAGCCACGACAGGAATAGTGGGCGGAGGCGGGAGGCGTCGAAAGCGCGCCACCGGTGCCGCTCAGCAGATATTCGTCCATCATGGCGATCACCAGCCGCGAGCAGTCGACCGCGCGGGCGGAAAGTTGTTCGGCCAGCGCCTCATAGACCGGCATGGGGCTGCGCCCTCCGGGACAGCCAAGCAGGTAGGCGCGCCCGGCGGCGTTGGCCGCCTCGAGTTCGGCGACGATCCTGCGCGCAAGCGCGACGCCGATGTCGCGGGCCTCATCGTAGATATGCACTTTCATCCCGGTGTTTCGCCCTGTCCCTTGCAGTTGCGGACGCGGATCATGCTTAGACCGCGTCAACGCCCAATTTCAACCTCGCCGACCTGGCATCGGTGTGCGGCGGGATCAGCCTGCGTATTCCGGCCGCGCGCGCCCGCGCACACCGGGGCGCAACGCAAACAGCCCGCCCTGCTGCGGATAGCGTTCGGCCGTCGCCCGGTCGATGCCGAGCCGCGCCGTCGTCACGTAAAGCGTGTCCAGCTCCGGGCCGCCGAAGGCGACCGACGTGACCAGCGAGGCGGGAACAGGCACCACGCGATCGACGGCGCCGTCCGGCGCAAAGCGCACCACCGCGTGACCGTCCCATCGCGCGCTCCACAGATAGCCTTCTGCGTCCACCGTGTTGCCATCGGGAGTGCCGAGCCCCGCGACGTCGCTGAACACGCGGCGTGGCCCGACAGCGCCGGTCTTGAGGTCGAAGTCGCAGACATAGATGCGGTCAAGCATGGAATCGACCACGTAAAACCGGCTGGAATCCGGGCTCCAGGCGACGCCGTTGGTGATGCTGAGATCGTCCATCACGGCGACCGGCTGCTTGCCCGCCTCGACCCGCCAGACGCTTCCGACCGCACCGGTGATGGGAATGCCCGAACCGTCCGGCGCGAGATTGTTCTGCATCGTGCCGATGA
>JAEUMA010000612.1 GCA_016793565.1 Rhizobiaceae bacterium | reverse complement strand
TGCGCGGCGGCAAGACGATTCCGCTGAAGGAGAACACCGACAAGGCGATCGACATCGCGGCGAAGAACTTCGTCATGGTCAAGAACGTGCTGGTGGTGCGCCGCACGACGAGGACGTTCTTGACCATCACGAAGTTCTTGGCGGCGATGTCGATCGCCTTGTCGGTGTTCTCCTTCAGCGGAATCGTCTTGCCGCCGCGCAGGCCTTCGTCTGCCGTTATAACGAAGGTCGACTCGCAGTCGACGATGCGGCCGGCCAGCGAATCCGGCGAAAAGCCGCCGAACACGATCGAATGGACCGCGCCGATGCGCGTGCAGGCCAGCATCGCGTAGGCGGCCTCGGGGATCATCGGCATGTAGATGGTGACGCGGTCGCCCTTCTTGACGCCGTGCTTCTTCATCACATTGGCGAGGCGGCAGACGTGGCCGTGCAGTTCGCGATAGGTGATCTTGCGGTCGTCATAGGGATTGTCACCTTCCCAGATGATCGCGACCTGGTCGCCGCGCTTCTTGAGATGGCGGTCGATGCAATTGTGCGAGACGTTGAGGCGCCCGTCTTCGAACCACTTGATCGAGACCTTGCCGTCGAACGAGGCATTCTTGACCTTGGTGAAGGGCTTGGCCCATTCGATGCGCTTGCCGTGCTTGGCCCAGAACCGGTTGGGGTTCTTGATGCTTTCGGCATACCACTTGAGATAGGTCTCGTTGTCGATCAGCGCGTTCTTCTTCCACGCAGGCTGAACGCGGTGAACATGGACCTCAGACATCTGGCAAACCTCCCTCGGATTTTCTTTCGCCGCCCGCAGGCGGCGAGCGGTCCTTGGACCGCGATTGGGCGCATTAATAACAATTCGCCCGACATCACAATCTTAGACGGTGGGTTTGCGCGGCGGCATGCCGCAGGCCGGCGCGGATTTGCTCAGTCGAGTGGGCGGTCCGCCGGTCGCAGGATCGTGGCCAGCGAAGCGAGCGGCGGCCCCCAGCGCGTGAGCGAGGAGCGCAACTCCGGCAGCGACCGCTCGAAGGCCTCGGCGAAGAAAAAGCATGCGCCCAGCGTTGCGCCGAGGAGCAGCCAGGGCCGCAGCGGTACCGTGTCGGGCAATACCGCGTCGGCGAACTGCATGACAGGATAGTGGACGAGGTAGATGGAGAAGCTGGCGCCCGCCAGCCAGCGTATCGCGTTGGCCGGCCATGACTGCTCGGTTGCCGGCCAGGTCCGCGACAGGCGCCACATCGCGCGCAAATGGATCGAGACAAGCGCGCCGATCAGCAGGTTCCAGAGGAATTCATCGGAGAATCCAAGCACCGCTCGCAATATGTCCGGCTCCATGCCGGCGGCCGAGACGGTTGCCCGCCACAGCAGGCCGGGCACGCCTGCCGCGAGGCAGGCGAGGTAGACGAGGATCGGCAGCACGGCCATCGCCCATAGCAGCCGGCGCGGCTCCTTCGCCGACGCTGCCGATCGCATGCGAAGCCATATCGATACGCCGGTCAGCCAGACGGGCAGCAGCAGGAGCACCTTAACGCCGATCAACAGCGCAAGTACCGCCAGCGTCAGGATGCGCAGCGGCCCGGCCAGGAAGAAGGCGGCCGCGAACAGAAGATAGTAGGCCACCTCGTAGCTCAGCGACCAGTAGGGTCCGTTGGTTCCCAGGCGCACGCCGGGCATATGCCATTCGCTGGAAAAGGTGAGGCCGTTCCAGAGCATTTCCGGCAGGCTGCGCGGCACGTACCACCAGCCCTCGTAGGCGGGGGGATCGAGATGCGCGCCGAGACGGTCGAGCACGAAAGTCAGCGCCAGCGCCGGCAGCGCGACCGAAAGAAGACGCGTCGCCCGGCAGAAGCCGAACGCGCCGAGCGTGCGATCCTTGGTTTCGGCTGTGTAGGCGATGACCAGCCCCGACAGCACGAAGAAAACGACGACGGCGTCGCTGCCGAGATTGTAGTCGCGGATACCGACGAAGGCGCCGCCGGTGAACCGCTCGTAGGCCCAGTGCGAGAGCACGACCGTCAGCGCCGCGAGGAAGCGCAGCGCATCGAGATAGGTCGAGAAGGCGCGGTTCATCTCTCGGCGGTCTCGGGCGTATCCTCGGGTACGCGCCGCCAGCGTCCACTCAACGCCGCCCAGCTTTCCTGCACGGGAACAAGCAATGCGGAGCCCAGCGAGACATGCGCCTGGGGGATGGGAATGCCGTCGCGGTCGGCAAGACCGAACTCGATGTCCTCACGGCCTTCCGGGATGTAAAGCGTCCCGAACATCCAGTCCCAGAAGGCGAACACCTCGCCATAGTTCTTGTCGTGGTGCACCACGGCGCGGCTGTGATGGATCTGGTGCTGCGCCGGCGAGATGAAGATGTGCTCCAGCGCCCTGCCGTAGCTGATCCAGACGTGGCTGTGCCGGAAGTTGGAGCCGAGCACGTTAAAGATGACGAAGACGACGTTGGCGCCGCCGATGCCGGCGATGTTGATGTTGCGCGAGAAGGCCAGCAGGATCAGGCCGGTGATCACGCCCGTGACGACCGCGGTCGCGGCGTCGGAGATTAGGTCGTAGACGGGGTGCTTGCGGTAGACCGTGACCGGCGTCATCACCTCGGCGCTGTGATGCACCGAATGGAACGGCCATAGAACCGGATATTCGTGGTGGACGCGGTGCACCCAGTATGTGCAGAAGTCCATCACCAGTGCGAGCAAGAGCGTCGCGAAGGCGATCTGCAGCCACGACCAACGATAGTCGTGCAGTTCCAACCCGGCGAGGCCGCCGACCACCGTCATGGTCAGCACGATCGTGGCTGTGCGGATAACCACCGTATTGAACAGGCCGAGCACGGTTAACGCCTGGCTGAACAGCAGCAGCTTGATGTCGACCATGTGCGACGGATGGGCATAGATCTCCGTGGGCGCGATCCAGCGGAGGAAGCCCGGCAGGGCGCTGAAGCCGTAGCGAAACATGAAAATGCACAGGGCGATCGCCAGAGTGGCGACAAGGTAGAGCGGCATCAGGCGGAACGAATAATCGCCGAATGCGGCGAGGACGGCTTCCAGAACGGCTTCCATCTGATGGCCCCACGACACGAGCGTGCCAGTTCTACGCGCTGGCGACTTAGAGAAACCTTAAGCGGCGGTTGCGAGCACTCTTCCGGCGCGGCTGCTAAGCCGCTGATATCACGACGAAAGTCGCTGGTTCGCGGGCTTGCGATCTATAGACGGTTAACCATCTGCGTGCAGAATGGCGCGGTGGAGGAGCGGTCACGACACGAAAGGACCATCATGCGCGACGCCACCGAGATGGAACTGATGCTCAAGGGCTACGGACTGACAACGGCACAGATCCTCT
>JAEUMA010000584.1 GCA_016793565.1 Rhizobiaceae bacterium | reverse complement strand
GAGACGCCGGCCTCGGCGGCCAGCTTCTTCGAGGTGATCTTGTCGCCCATCGCCTGGATGGCCTTGACCGGCGGGCCGATGAAGGCCACACCCGCCTTCTCCAGCGCCTCCGCGAAGGCGGCGTTCTCCGACAGGAAGCCGTATCCGGGATGCACGGCGTCCGCGCCCGTCCTGCGGATCGCGTCGAGGATCTTCTCGATCACGATGTAGGACTGCGAGGAGGGGGCGGCGCCGATATGCACGGCCTCGTCCGCCTGCCGCACGTGCAGCGCGTCGCGGTCGGCGTCGGAGTAGACGGCGACGGTGGCGATCCCGAGCTTGCGGGCCGTGCGGATCACGCGGCAGGCGATCTCGCCGCGATTGGCGATGAGGAGCTTGCGGAACATCAAGTGCCGATCTTGTCTTGGGTTCTGTGTTCGAAGTCGGAGGCGTCGTGGCGCTCGCGCAGCTGCTTCGACGGTTCGCCGAAACTGCGGTTGACCATCGCGCCCCTTTGCACGGCCGGGCGGGCTTCGAGCTGCTTTCTCCAGCGCTGGACGTTCGAGTACTCCTCGACCGACAGGAAGCTGCCGGAATCCTCGTAGACGTCGCCCGCCGCCAGCCGTCCGTACCAGGGCCAGATCGCCATGTCGGCCACCGTGTATTCGGAGCCTGCCATGTATTCGTTGTCGGCGAGGTGGCGGTCGAGCACGTGCATCTGCCGCTTCACCTCCATCGCGTAGCGGTTGATGGCATACTCGATCTTCATCGGCGCATAGGCATAGAAGTGGCCGAAACCGCCGCCCAGGAAGGGCGCCGAGCCCATCTGCCAGAACAGCCAGTTGAGCGCCTCGGTGCGGGCGCGGATTTCCTTGGGCAGGAAGGCGCCGAACTTGTCGGCCAGGTAGACCAGGATCGAACCGGATTCGAACACGCGCAGCGGCTTGCCGCCACCCTTCGGCGCATGATCCATCAGCGCCGGGATCTTGGAGTTCGGATTGACGTCGACGAAGCCCGAGCCGAACTGTTCGCCCTTGCCGATATTGATCAGCCAGGCGTCGTATTCGGCCCCGGAATGGCCGGCTGCCAGCAGTTCCTCGAGCAGGATCGTCACCTTGACGCCGTTCGGGGTGGCCAGCGAATAAAGCTGCAGCGGGTGCTTTCCGACGGGCAGTTCCTTGTCGTGCGTCGGCCCGGCGATCGGCCGGTTGATGTTGGCGAAGGTGCCTCCGCTTTCGCTATCCCATTTCCACACCTTCGGCGGCACATAGCCGGCCGGCAGGTTCTTTTCAGGGGGGAACTTCTCGTCGCTCATGGGATCCTCACGGTTGGGGCAGTGTCAGCCGCCCCTGATATGGGCTCGCGCCGAGGTCGCAAAAAGGTGCCCACACCGCCTGTGCCAAGTCCCCGACCGCACTGGCCAAATCCCTCCACCGTACCGAATCCCGCACTCACTCCGCAGCCTCGGCTGGCGGCACCGCGCCGGGGGCCGCTCCACCAACGATCAGCGCCTTGGCGCTTATGTACTCGTCGATCTCCTCCCAGCCGACGGCATCACCGAATGGCAGGATTTCCCAGGCCTTCCGCTGCTCAAGCGAAGCGCCCGCGAGCCGTGGGTACCACCACAGCGGAGCCTCGATGCGCCGACCGTCCGCCATCTCAAAGATGATGAAGGCGTTGGTGACGTCCACATTCGAGATGAGAAGCTGTTTCTCATCAATGTCCAAAGTAGTCATTCCAGGCCTCCATGAACCGCTGTCTGTTGGCCGACGCGATCCTGACGATCTCGTTTATTTCGTGCTGTGCAAACCCCACATTTCGGGCGACCCGCATGTCTGCCAGCCAAATCTTCAACTGCCTGTTATCTTTCAGCACATGGATGTGTGGCGGCTCGCCGACTTCCTTCGAATAGAACAGGAAACGATGTCCGTTCCAGCGAAGGACAACCGGCACCTCTATCTCCTCACAGCGGCATCGTGTCGTGCTTCTTCCACGGTGCCTCCTGCCGCTTGTTGCGCAGCGCCGCGAAGGCGCGCGCGATGCGTTTTCGCGAGGAGTGCGGCATGATCACCTCGTCGATGAAGCCACGTTCGGCCGCCACGAACGGGTTGGCGAAGCGTTCCTCGTACTCCTTCGTCCGCGCCGCGATTTTTTCCCGGTCGCCCAGTTCGGAGCGGTACAGGATTTCGGTGGCGCCCTTGGCGCCCATCACGGCGATCTCGGCGGTCGGCCAGGCATAGTTCACGTCGGCGCCGATATGCTTCGAGGCCATGACGTCGTAGGCGCCGCCATAGGCCTTCCGCGTGATCAGCGTCACCATCGGCACGGTCGCCTGCGAATAGGCGAACAGCAGCTTCGCCCCGTGCTTGATGACGCCGCCATATTCCTGCGCCGTTCCGGGGAGGAAACCCGGCACGTCCACCAGCGTCAGCAGCGGAATTGAGAAGGCGTCACAGAAGCGCACGAAGCGCGCCGCCTTGCGGGAGGAATCGATGTCCAGACAGCCGGCCAGCACCATCGGCTGGTTGGCGACGACGCCGACCGTCTGGCCCTCGATGCGGCAGAAGCCGGTGACGATGTTCTTCGCATAGGCTTCCTGTATCTCGAAGAAATCGCTCTCGTCGGCAACTGCCAGGATCAACTCCTTCATGTCGTAGGGTTTTGCCGCGCTGTCGGGGATCAGCGTGTCGAGCCGCAGCTCCAGCCGGCCCGGGTCGTCGTGGAAGGGGCGGATGGGTGGCTTCTCGCGGTTGTTGAGCGGCAGGAAGTCGAACAGCCGCCGCACCGCCTCCAGCGTCTCGATGTCGTTGTCGTAGGCGCCGTCGGCGACCGACGATTTCTGCGTATGCGTACGCGCGCCGCCCAGTTCCTCGGCGGTGACGATTTCGTTGGTGACGGTCTTCACCACGTCCGGGCCGGTCACGAACATGTAGGAAGAGTCGCGGACCATGAAGATGAAGTCGGTCATCGCCGGCGAATAGACCGCGCCGCCCGCGCACGGGCCCATGATCACCGATATCTGTGGCACCACGCCGGAGGCGTCTGCGTTGCGCTTGAAGACGTCGGCATAGCCGGCGAGCGATGCGACGCCCTCCTGGATGCGCGCGCCGCCCGAATCGTTGAGCCCGATCACTGGCGCGCCGTTGCGCATCGCCATGTCCATGATCTTGCAGATCTTCTGAGCATGCGTCTCGGACAGCGAGCCGCCCAGCACGGTGAAGTCCTGCGAAAAGACGTACACCTGCCGGCCGTTGATGGTGCCCCAGCCCGTCACCACGCCGTCGCCGGGAAATTTCTGCTCCGCCATGCCGAAATCGACCGCGCGATGCGCGACATACATGTCGAATTCCTCGAACGAGCCGTCGTCGAGCAGCACCTCCAGACGCTCCCGCGCCGTCAGCTTGCCTTTTGCGTGCTGCGCGGCGATGCGTTTTTCGCCGCCGCCGAGCCGCGCCTGGGCACGGCGTGCCTCCAACTGTTCGAGAACCGCCCGCATCAGGCGAAGCTCCCGATAAAAAAGCCGGCAATCATGCTCATCCTGTCGCTCCCGCGGCGTCGCCAAAGCCCATAGCGGCCACACCGCCACCTAGCCGTCAACCGCCTCGCTGAAAACGGTTGAACATGTGCGAACGGAAATTGTACGTTTGCAGAAATTGCAAATTGCAAAAATGTGAAAATGGCTCAGCGAAAACTTTATATCGGCCGGAAAGTCCGGGAGATCCGCGAGGCCAGCCGACTGACACAGGCGGCCTTCGCCGAGAGGCTCGGTATCTCGACCAGCTATCTCAACCAGATCGAGAACAACCAGCGCCCGGTCTCAGCGTCGGTGCTGCTCTCGCTTGCCGAGAACTACGACATCGATATCGCCGACATCGCGCCGGCCGACAGCGACAGGCTTCTGTCGGCCCTGTCCGAGGCGCTCGGCGACCCGCTCTTCGAGCACTATGCGCCCGGCCTGCAGGAACTGAA